>CAVFCO010000027.1:24552-39067 GCA_963620955.1 Alistipes senegalensis
GATTTCATCAAATCCGCCGGATTTTTTATCTTTATTTTAATTCCATTTTGTTTTATCTAAGAACAATTTTATTGCTTCTTTGAAGTTTTTAGGAGTTTCTAGCGATTGCTCTGTACTTTCGTAGGTTGGAGTGATTGGCTTTCCTTTTAGGATTAATCGCTTGTACGAAAGCAAGATGATGAATATGATTGCTGATGAGATACAAACCCAAAGCATTGCTAAAATGAATTTGAAAACAACGTTTATATAACTTCTTTTAGGTCTTGTTTGTTTTTGTATTTCTTTTGCAATCGGTTTTATTTCTTCTGCGTTTGCATCTTGAATTGCTTGGTTTGCGTTTTCAAGAGTTCCGTTAACCGCTTGGTGGGCTAAAGTTTGCTCATTGCTTTGTTGAGTTGCTTGTTGTTCTTTAGCATCAATCTGATTTTGTACTGATTGTATTGCATCAGAATATGAAGTTGAAACAGGCATTGTGCTTTCACCAACTGCAAATGATTGTGGTTGCAAAAGAATGCAACAAGATAAAACTAAGAAGATTTTTAGAAAATTATTCTTCAACTACAGTTTCCTCGCTAGTTTTTTTAGTTTTTGTTTGACGTTTAGTTTTTGAACCGCCTCTATTTGGTCTGCGAATTCTTTTTGGTTTTTCTTCAGAAATTTCTGCGTTTTCAACCTCTGTTTTTGTTTCTTCAACAACTTTTGGTTCTTTGATTACAGGTTTGATTTCATCTTCTTTTGTAATCATAGTTTCTGCAGTTTTAACGTTTTCATCTTCTTTTATTTGTTTTTTGTTGAAATTACGTTTTGCATTTCTAGGCTTTTTGTTGTCGTTACGTTTTTGAGTTTCTTCTTGTGCTGTAACTGACGGATTTTCATTTGTCATTTCAATCGGTTGAGCCTGTTCCATTTCTTGTTGTTGTGGTTGAGGTTGTTGATTGTTATTATTGTTGTTTTGTTTTTTGTTGTTATTTTTCTTAAATCCGCTGATTGGAAGTTTCATTTTTGCTGCTTTTGCTCTGTATTCGCCCTCTGCAGTTGGAGTTGAGAATTTAAAGTCTTCTATAATGTAACCTTCACCGTGGCAGTGAGGACATTTTTTAGCAAAGATTTCAGAAATTGCTTGACCTTGTCTGTGTCTTGTCATTTCAACAAGTCCTAAATCTGACAATTGACCAACTTGTGGTTTTGCTTTGTCGTCTTCGATTGCAAGTTCTAATTCTTCCATAATAGCCAATTTGTCTACACGAGAAGTCATATCAATGAAGTCAATGATAATCATACCGCCGATATTACGTAAACGTAATTGTCTTGCGATTTCGTGAACGGCTTCAATATTTGTTTTTAAAATTGTTTCGTCTTGAGTTGCTGAACTTACGAATTTACCTGAGTTTACGTCGATAACTGTAAGTGCTTCAGTTTGTTGAATGAATAGATAACCGCCTGATGGCATATTAACTTTCATATTCAAGGCTGCTTTAATTTCTTTGTGTACGTTAGTTGCAATTAATAGCGGTTCGTTACCTTTGTACAAAGTAACTTGAATGTTTTTGTTCATGTGCCAATTTTGTAACAAGGCTTGAACTCTGTTCAATGCAAATGCTGTATCTACAATGATTTCAGTTACATCTTCTGAACATGCTTCTCTGATAACTCTGTATAACAGGTCTTGGTCACGATAGATTAGACTTGGTGGAGTTAGAGATTCTGCTGCAGTTACGATGTTGTTCCATTTCTCTAAAAGAATTTCTAAATCTTCTTGAATATCTGCTTCTGATTGACCTTCAGCCTCAGTTCTGATGATAACACCAACACCAACTGGTTTTAGTAAACTGATGATTGATTTCAATCTTGCACGTTCTTTTGAAGATTCGATTTTTCTACTTACGTTGATACCAGGTTCTGATGGCATAAGTACTAAAAATCTTCCTGGTAGGCTGATTTCAGTTGTAACTCTAGGTCCTTTGTGTCCTGTAGGTTCTTTTACTACTTGAACTACAAGTTTTTGGTTTGGTGAAAGTTTATCTTTTAAAGCACCTTTACCCATAACGTCTTGTGCGTGTAAGAAACCCATTTTGTCTACACCAACATCAACGAATGCTGCGTCGATACTTGGTAAAACGTTTTGAACAGTTGCTAGGTAAACATCACCTAATAAAACTTCACCACGGTTAATGTAAAGGTCTAAAACCTTGTCGCCTTCCATTAATGCACCAATATTATCACGTTCCGCAATAACAATTTTTCTTGATGCTGGACGCTCTTTTGATGCGTAATTCTTTTTGTCTTTCATCTATAATTCCTTTTCTGTTACAACTCCGACAAATTTTCATCAAAAAATCTGAGTCGTTTTATGTCAAAAATAGTATCCTTGCAAATCAAATTCATCAAATCATCTGCTCTAACCGCAGGAATTTCACTACCTTGACCTGTTTTTAATACTATATACAAATCATCGTTTTCAAAACGATAAGATTGAATTGACGATTTTATGTTCGAAGTTTTTAGTAAACCTTTTTTGTTTTTCTTCGTGAACAAAATTTCATCACGAGATAAAACCATATCACAATTATACATGAAAGATTTCAAAATACAATCATCTTTTTTTACAAGCGAAACCTTGTATTCGCCCCATTGTGCGATATGGTCAATGGCTTGAGAGCCTTTTGGTAATTCTTTTATTGAACGGATTGTGCAACCGTTTGGAAGATATTTGCTCAAGGTATTTACAAATTCTTCGCAAGAAATATGTTCTAATAACTCAATGTCAACAAGTTCTGCATCGCTTTCCAAAAATAGTGGTAAGGCAATACCCATAGATACTTTTGGAGTTGGGTTGAACCCTTGTGTGAACGCAACTTTTAACCCTGAACGCAAAATTGATTTCAAGAAAGTATTTTGCCAATCAAGATGTGAGAAATATCTCAAAATGCCCAATTTTGTTACTTTTAATCTGTATTTGAAAGTTTCAATTGTAGGTGCAGTTCTTGGGTCGATATGAACGTGTTCTTTTTTTACGTAATGCTTTGCTTGATATGGTTTATCAAGAACCTTATGAACTTTTAAATTTGGGCAAACCCCACAATTTACGCATTTTTGTTCGCAAGTTGGTTGAAAATTAAACTCGTTTTTTTGTTCAAAAGATTTTTTGTATTCGTCTACAAACCATTGCTTGTTAACCCCAATGTTAATGAAGTCCCAAGGCAATTCTTCCTCGCAAGAAAATCCTGTTAAGGCTCTTTGTTTAATGTCTATTCCACACTCTTTTGCTGTTTCGTGCCAAATTTCTTTGTTGAAATATTCGCCCCAAGCGTCCAAATAACAACCTTTTTCGTAAAGTTTTTCTATCCAATCGCAAAAAGTTGCATCGCCTCTTGTTAAAACTGCTTCAATTTGCGACACTGACGGCTCGTGGTAATTAAGTTTTAAGCCTTTTATGTGTTTTGTTTTTTCTTTCAAATACATAACGTGAGCCATTACTTCGTCTAAATCCATTTGTGGACAGAATTCAAACGGAGTGAAAGGTTTTGGTACAAAAATTGATAGAGTACAAGTTACGTCAAGTCCGTGTTTTAAACCTTTTTCGGCTTTTAATCCACGGCATCTGTAACGAATTTTCTCCATTAATTTTGCAAATTCGTCCATATCTTCTAACGTTTCTGTTGGAAGTCCGACGATAAAGTAGAATTTTATTCTACTCCAGCCGTTTTCGTAAAGAGTTAGAACGGCATTCATTATTTGTTCTTCTGAAATATTCTTTTTGATTACGTTTCTAAGTCTTTGACTACCTGCTTCAGGTGCTAAAGTCATTGTCGATTTACGAACTGATTGTGTAAGTTCAGCAAGTTCTAAGTTAAATCCGTCAATACGTTGACTAGGTAACGATACGCCGATTTTTTTCTCATCAAATTCGCAACTTAACTCTTTGATAACCTCTTTGATGTTAGAATAATCGTTTGAAGATAGTGATAATAAAGAATATTCATCATATCCTGTGTTATGAACTAATTCTTTTGTAAGTTTTATGATTTCTTCTGCTGGTCGTTCTCTGACAGGCAAAGTTACATGCCCTGGTTGGCAAAAACGACACATTCTTCCGCAACCTCTACGGATTTCAACGATTGCTCTATCGTGAATAGAGGCAGAATAAGCGATTGGGTGCTTTGTTAAGGCTGTATCGTAAGTTAGTTGTTCAACTCTTTTTTCTACTGTTCCACCAACTTGTGCAGACCAAAAACCTCTTAATTTGCAAAGTTCTTCAATACGTTGTTTTCTTGGTAAGTGCTTTGTTTTTTCGATAACTTCGCACATTTCAACGATTGCTTGTTCTCCGTCACCAACCATGAAAACATCAATAAATCTTGATAAAGGTAATGGGTTGAATGCACAAGGCCCACCAGCAACTACAATTGGCTCGTCGTCGCTTCTATCTTCGTTTCTAACGTGAATTTGTGCCATTTCTAGCATTTTTAAAACTGTTGGGTATGCAAGTTCGTATTGCAAAGAAAAACCGATAACGTCAAAATCTCTGAGTGGACGTTTTGTTTCTACACCATAAAGAACATTAGGCTTAAAGTCAGGTTCTGGTGCGTATGCTCTATCTGACATAAAACATTCTTGCTTGTTAACTTGGTTGTATAAAATTCTTGCACCTAAGTTACTTACACCGATTTCGTACTTGTCAGGAAAGCACATTGCGTAGCGAACAGAGGCTTTATCAAAATCCTTGTTTGCAGAGAAAATTTCTCCACCTACGTATTGATAAGGCTTTGAGCATTTATGCAAATGTTCGTGGTATTCTTCAAAAAAGTTCAATTTATGCTAGACCTTCCGGAAAATATTTGTCAATTTCAATGATAGTGCCGTTTAGAGTATTGTTGTTGAATTTCTCCATAAATTTGAAAAGTTCGTCGTTTTTAACGTCGTAGTTGTACATCCAAACTTCGCCGTTCACTTCTCTCATTACTCTAACTATGTAATGGCAACCATCTGCGTATTTTTTTAATAATGATGCGTTAAATTTTTTGTTATTTTTATCTTTGTTTAGTTTTACGTAATGAAAACCCTCAAAAAATCTGATTTGTTCTAACTCCTCGTGTGTTAGAGTTCTGTTTACTTTTGAAAATAAATCAATAACTTTATCGTCTTTATCTGTCATACTATCCTCTTTTTCTTCAATGATACAAAAAATATATGCAGATGTAAAGTTTGCAATTTTAATGTATAATGAGTTTGAAAAACGGAGAAAAGGTATGCTACCTGTAATTACAGAAGAAATTTCGCAAAATACTTTCGCTGAGGCTCTAAAAGATGTTAATACTTGGCGAAAAGCAATGATTCATTATTTAAAGGAAGAAAATCCAGAGGTGAATACTGCGATTATTATGGCATCTCAACAGACTGGTGCTGACCCAAAATCGGTTGCATTAGGTGCGTACCTTGTTTATAGTATGTTAGAAACTGCATCTGCCGAACAAGATAATATGTTTAGTAAGTTTGGACAGTAAGTGCGGAATCGTGAGTAAAACTCTTGAGTCACCCTGAAACGAGTTCAGGGTGACATTAGTGGACAATTGTTCCGTCATGCCGGATTTATTCCGGCATCTTTAAGACCCCGCAACGTAGTGCGGGGTGACGAAGTTATAGTTTTGCTCGGCAGAGTGGGGTGACGTTTTATCGTCATGCCGGATTTATTCCGGCATCTCTAAGATGCCGCAACGTAGTGCGGTATGACAGTTTTTTCATTAAAACTCTTATGTGTATTTTTCTACTTTGTTTATGTTTGTGTTAAAATTGTCTTGATATAGTACACAAGTAGAAAAGGAATTTAGACGTGGAATTTTTAAGTAGTTTAGTTGGAAGTAATTCCATTATTGTATCTGCGGTTATTTTAATCCTTGCATATATTTTTATTGCGACAGAAAAAATTCCAAAAGTTACAATTGCTTTAATCGGTGCTGCGGCAACGATGTTTTTAGGTTTAGTTAGTGTTAACAAAAATTTGGCTGACGGTTCTTTAGACCCTCATTATTTTGTTAACTTTATCGATTTTAACGTAATTTTCTTGCTAGTTGCAATGATGATTATTGTTAACATCTCAACTGAAACAGGTGTGTTTAACTGGATTGCAAATCAGTTATTGAGATTTACAAAAGGACACCCTGTAAAAGTTTTAGTAGTTTTGGCTTTGTTCACAGCCGTTATTTCAGCATTTTTAGATAACGTTACAACAGTAATTTTGATTATGCCTGTAACTTTCTACATTGCAGAAAAATTGGATATCAATCCTGCACCATATTTGATTACTGAAATTTTGGCATCAAATATCGGTGGTACTGCAACATTAATCGGTGACCCTCCAAACATCATCATTGGTTCTGCTGCAGGATTTTCATTCATGGATTTCTTGAACGAATTAACAGGAATTGTTGCAATTATCTTATTATTAGTTGTTTTTGTAATGTTTTTATTCTTCAGAAAACAACTTAAAGCAACTCCTGAAAAAATGGCTGAAATAGCCAACTTAGATAATAGCAAAACAATCAAAGACAAGGCTGGCATGATTAGAAGTGTTGTTGTTTTAGCACTTGTAATCCTTGGCTTTGTAACTCACGATATGACTCATATTCCTGCAAGTTTATCAGCAATGGCAGGTGCAAGTTTCTTGCTATTATTCGAAAATCCAAAAAATATTATCAAAGATGTTGAATGGAATACAATTTTCTTCTTCATTGGTTTATTTATTATCATCGGTGGTTTAGAAGCCTCTGGCGGTATCGCATTAATGGCTAAATGGTTATTGAGTGTAACTCACGGCTCAGAAAGTGCGACTGCAATGGTAATCCTTTGGGGTTCTGGTATCTTATCAGGTATCATCGACAACATTCCATACACAGTTACAATGGCACCTATGATTGCGAATATTCAATCTGTAATGGGTGCAGAATATGCTCACCCTCTATGGTGGTGCTTGTCTTTAGGTGCTTGCTTAGGCGGAAACTTAACAATCATCGGTGCTGCGGCTAACGTTATTGTTTCAGAATCTGCGACAGCAAGAAAACACCCAATCACATTCATGCAGTTCTTGTTATACGGTTTTGTTACGGTATTAATCTCGTTAACTGCATCGACTCTATACATCTATTTTAGATTTTTGGTACACTAGTTAATTAAAAAGTCGGAAGAAATTCCGACTTTTTTGCAAATATAAAGGTTAAATTATAATGATTACAACAGAAAACGTTACAGTAAAATTCGGTTCAGAACCATTATTTGAAAATGTTAATATTAAATTTTCAGCAGGAAATTGCTACGGTTTAATCGGTGCAAACGGTGCTGGTAAATCTACTTTTTTAAAGGTTTTATCAGGTGAATTAGAGCCAACTTCAGGTGAAGTTCATATCAAAAAAGGTATGAGAATTTCAGTTTTGAAACAAAACCACTTTGAATTTGATGATTTTACTGTAATGGACACTGTAATTATGGGTAACAAGCATCTTTATGATGTTATGAAAGAAAAAGATGCTTTATACGCAAAACCGGATTTCAACGACGAGGACGGAATTAGAGTTGCAGAATTAGAAACAGAATTTGCAGAACTTGACGGTTGGCAAGCAGAAGCCGATGCTGGGTCATTGCTTGCTGATTTAGGTATCCCATCAGAACTTCATTATAATTTGATGAAAGATTTGTCAGGTAGTGAAAAAGTCCGTGTATTGCTTGCTCAAGCCTTATTCGGAACTCCGGATATCTTGTTAATGGACGAACCTACAAACCACTTGGATTTGAAAACTATCACTTGGTTAGAAGACTTTTTGATTGATTTTCCAAACCTTGTAATCGTTGTTTCGCACGATAGAAAATTTTTAGATAGAGTTTGTACACATATTGCGGATATTGATTTCAGAAACATTACGCTTTACACTGGTAACTATGCGTTTTGGACTCAAGCGAGTGCTTTGATTATGAAACAAAAAGAAGAACGCAACAAAAAAATTGAAGAAAAAGCAGAAGAGTTTAGAAAATTTATCGCAAGATTTAGTGCTAATGCTTCAAAAGCAAAACAAGCGACTTCTCGTAAAAATATGTTAGAAAAACTTACTCTTGAAGATATCAAGCCGTCAACAAGAAAATATCCAAGTATTAATTTTAAATATTCAAAAATCCCAGGAAAAGATGTTTTACATATTCAAGGGTTGAATAAGTCTTTAAACGGTGAATTATTAATTAAAAACTTCTCACTTGATGTTGTTCAAGGTGAAAAAATCGCTTTTATCGCTCAAAATCCGATAATCATTACGACTTTATTCCAAATGCTGAACGGTGAATTAGAGCCTGATAGCGGTGAAATCAACTGGGGTGTAACTGCAACTCGTTCTTATTTCCCTAAAGAAAATAATCACTTATTTGATACAAAATTAGACCTTATCAAATGGCTTGGTCAATATTCTCAAGAGCAACATATTAGTTACTTAAGAGGTTATTTAGGTAGAATGCTTTTCTCAGGTGAGGACGCAGAAAAACCTGTAAGTGTTTTATCAGGTGGTGAAAAAGTTCGTTGTATGCTTGCAAAAATGATGATTGCAGAAAGCAATGTATTAATCTTTGACGAACCAACAAACCACTTGGATTTGGAAGCGATTACATCATTAAACAATGCTTTGATTGATTATACTGGTACGGTGTTATTCACATCTCAAGATTACCAATTTATTCAAACTGTTGCTGATAGAATCGTTGAAATTTCACCTTATGGTTATATCAATTTCCAAATGAAATACGAGGATTATTTGAACAGTCCTGATATTCAAAAAAGACGTGATTTAATGTATAACAAGTTTGCAAATGCAGGTAAAAAATAATGCTAATCGAAAAATTTAAACTAGAAAACTGGATTGACGAAAGAGAAAATTTAGCAAAATACAATTTGTCAGAAACTTGTATTAAAGCCTTGACTTTAAAAGAACTTGGCGAAATTTGTAATTGCGATTTTAAAGAATTGTATGATTTAAAATTGAATTACGGACAAATTTGGGGTTCTGCGAAATTAAAACAAGCGATTTGCAATTTGTATGAAAATCAAAAATCTGAAAACATTACCGTTGCGTTAGGCGGAATTGGTGCAAACAATTTGGCTCTCGAAACTCTTGTGGAAAAAGGCGACAAGGTTGTTTGTATTTTGCCTTGTTATCAACAATCTTATTCTATTCCAAGATTTTACGGTGCAAATGTTGAATTATTCTTCTTAAATCAAGAGGATTGGTCGCTAGACAAAGAAAAATTTAAAGAGGTTGTTGGAAACGATACAAAATTGATTTGTCTTACAACTCCAAACAATCCGACTGGCATGAATTTTAGCGATGATGATGTCAAATTTGTTATTGAAACTGCAAGAAGTTGTGGTGCATATATTTTTGCAGACGAGGCATACAGAGGTTTGAACCATTTTGGTAATTCTTATTCAAAATCGTTTGCTGATATGTATGAAAAAGGTATTGCAACAGGTAGTATGTCTAAATCATACTCTCTTGCTGGCATTCGTTTGGGTTGGGTCGTTGCAGAGTCAAGTATAATCGATAAAATCAACTTGAATAGAGAATATAATACAATCAGCATAAGTGCTTTAGACGATTATGTTGCATCAGTTGCTTTAAATAATCACGAAAAAATTGTTCAAAGAAATCTTTCAATTGTGAAAGAGGGCAAACAAATCGTTAAAGATTTTATTGAAAATGAAAAAGTTTTCTCTTGGGTAGAACCAAATTCGGCAACAATTTGTTGTGTTAAATATGATTTGCCTGAAAACTCTTTTGAATTTTGCGACAGAATGCTAAAAGACACAAGCGTTTTGACTGTGCCTGCATCTGCATTTGAATATGAAAAATTCTTTAGATTAGGCTTTGCAATGGGTAAAGATTACTTACAAGAAGCCTTAAATCTAATGTCTGATTGGGTTAGAAAAACTTATTAATTATGTTGTCGAAAAGTCCTTGTTTTTTAGGATTTTTCTCTGTCATAACTTTGTGTGCGTGCATTTCGTCAAATTCAGAACCCATATTTTTCTTAAGGTAGTCTACAACTGCTTGAGAACGTGCTTCTTCAGTTGGAAATTCTGCTCTGATTTTGTCTAATTCTTTGAAATCTAAGAATTTTCCACCGCAACTGTAGCATTCATCAATAATGATTTCGCCTTTTACGCTTGTTGAATTTTTAACCATTTTCATTCCGCAAGCAGGGCAAATTCTTTTGTATGTTTCGTCTACGGCTTTGAAAGTTTTTCCCTCAAGTGCTTTTTTTATTTCGTCGATAGATTCTGTTTGTTCATCAAATTTTTTGAATTCTCTGTTATCAAAGAAGATTCCGCCACAACCTTTTGTACAAACGTCAATGTTGCAATTTGCTCTTTCTACAAAGATTTTCTCCATTTTTTCTCCGCAAGCGGGACAAATTAGTGTTTCTTTTGAATCAGCCATGACTTAATACTCCTTTATTGCTATATTATAGCATAAATTGTTAGATATATTTTTCTATTAGTTTAATATCGTCCAAAACTTTTTCCAAACCGTCGGTGTCTTTTTTTGTAATAGTTTCGAGTGTCCAATTTTTTGTTTTATCTAGTTTTGGTAAAATTTTACTCCAGTCATAATCACCAAATCCCAAGTGATAGTGAATATCAATTCTGTCGTTGAATTCTCCGTCGCTCAAGTGGTATGAGGCTGGGTTTAAGGCTAAAAATCGTTCCATATATTCATATTGGTCAATTTTTTGCGATACTGCAGAACAGAATGCGTGTCCGATATCGAAATTGAATTCGCAACCGTAGTTTTCCATTATGTATTTAATTTCTTCAACCGTAGCACCTCTACAAACCATTTTGTCTGGGTTTCTTGGGGCAACAAAGGGTTTGTTTTCAATACGCATTTTGTAAGGTTTTATGAGTTTTAATTGACGAACAATTTCTTTTACATCGCCGTCCATTCCGCCGTGAACAACCATATATTCCGCATCTAAAGTCTTTGCGTATTCGTTTACTTGAGCATAAACCTCTTTGTTATGTTCAAAATAACTTTCATCGGCAAGGTTTACTCCCTGACTGAAATGTGGTGCGTGAATTGAGAATTTTAACCCATTTTCTTCTTTCAATTTTAGCCACTCTGGAAGTTTTTCAAGTTGGTTTGGGTATACGTAAAGTTCGATATAATCATATTTATCTTTGTATTTGATTAAATCGTCTTTGTATGGGTCTAAATTGTTTGAAAATTGTTTGATTCCGAGTTTCATTATTCCTCAATTAAATGTTTTACGTAGTCAAAATACTCGTTGTTATTGTATTTTTCAACAGTTTTTCTAAGTTCTTCTTTATTAATATATTTCATTCTGTAAGCAATTTCTTCAAGACACGCAATTTTTATTCCTTGGTTTTCTTCGATTGTTTGAACGTATTGCGATGCACGAAGTAGTGATGCGTGAGTTCCAGTGTCTAGCCAAGAGAAGCCACGACCTAATTTCACAACATTCAACTGTTGTTTTTCTAAATAAACTCTGTTCAAATCTGTAATTTCAAGTTCGCCTCTTGCTGACGGTTTCAAAGTTTTTGCATATTCAATAACTTTGTTGTCATAAAAATACAAACCTGTTACCGCATAGTTAGATTTTGGTTTTTGAGGTTTTTCTTCAATTGATAAAACTTTGTCATTTTCATCAAATTCAACAACACCAAATCTTTCAGGATCACGCACTTCGTATGCAAAAATTGTTGCACCGCCGTTATTTTTAATGCATTTTGAAACAAATTTTAATTGACCTGAAAATCTAGGTCCATAAAAAATGTTATCGCCTAAAATTAAGGCTACATCGTCATCTTGTATAAATTCTTCGCCTAAAATAAAGGCTTGAGCCAAACCGTCAGGTGAAGGTTGTTCTTTGTATGAAAAACTTACTCCGTATTGTGAGCCGTCGCCAAGTAATCGTTTGAAGTTTGGCAAATCTTGAGGTGTTGAAATAATCAAGATATCACGAATTCCCGCAAGCATTAAAACGGAAATTGGGTGATAAATCATAGGTTTATCATAAATTGGCAACAATTGTTTAGAAATAGCCATTGTTGACGGATAAAGCCTTGTTCCGTTACCGCCGGCAAGAATAATACCTTTCATAAATTTCTCCTTAGTTATTTTTATTATAACCTAAAGTTTAGTCCTCAACTCGCAATTGTAAATAATATTTTAACGATTTTTTCCAATTGTCGCAAATTTGTTCGTTTTCAAGAACAGAATATTTTGGTCTTTTTGCTGGAACTTTGTATTCTTCTGAGGTGCAAGGAGTTAGGTTTACATTGATGTTTGAAAGTTTAAATATCTCTTTTGCAAACTCATACCAAGAGGTTTCACCGCTTCCGCAAATGTGGTAAATTCCATATTCGGGCATTTCTTCTAACAATTCAACAAGTGCTTCTGAAAGTGCTACAGTCCACGTTGGAGAACCGATTTGGTCGTCAACGACTTTTATATCTTTGTTTTCTTTTGCAAGTTTTAGAATTGTTTCGACAAAGTTTTTGCCGTGATGTCCGTATAGCCAACTTGTTCTAACGATATAAAATTTATCGCAATTTTTTTGCACAACTTGTTCTGCTTCAAATTTTGTTTGTCCGTAAATGTTTAGTGGGCAAGGTTTATCGGTTGGTAAGTATTTTTTATTCTTTTTGCCGTCAAAAACGTAATCTGTTGAAATCAAAACTAAAGTCGCACCGATTGATTTGCACGCTTTTGCAAGGTTTTCTGTGCCATTTACATTGATTTTTCTTGCATTTTCAACGTCAGATTCTGCTTTGTCTACGTTTGTGTAAGCCCCACAATGAACAACGATATCAGGTTTTTTGTCTTTTAAAACTCTTTTTACTTGAATTTCGTTTGTGATATCCAAGTTTTTAATATCTGTTTCAATGACTTCGTCGATAAAATCTGCATCTTCCAATATAGGACACAAATCTTGTCCAAGCATTCCGTTTGCACCTGTTACCAATATTTTCATTGAAAGTTCCTTACTCTTTTTCGCTATTGTTTAATGATTTTGCAATGAAATCTATTCTTGCCAAATCTTCTTTGTAGTGTGTTTTTTTGGCTTCAAGGCATTTTAACTCAAAAATTAATGCTTTTTTTACGTTTTCTTCGTTTAAAGCCTCTTTTTCAAAAATAACTTTTCTTGTTTCAACGCAATTTAGATGAGGAATTTTATTCATAAAATCGATAGATTTTGTATCAATTTTCCCTCCAATAATTAATTTTTTGCCCTCTTTTTGGCAAATTTCTGAAAGTTTTTGGCAATATTTCAAAATTTCATCATCGTTTGGATTTTCAATTCCTAAAGAATTTTTTAAATCACTTCTACCTAAAACAAATCCTGAGATTTTTTTATCGCATTTGCTTAAAATCTCGTCTAAATTTTCAAAAGCGTTTTTTGTTTCAATGTTGATAAGTAATTCAGGATAACCTTTTCCGTATACTTGTTTTACGCAAGTTAAAAACTTTTCAACTGCATAAGCAGATTCAACCATAGGGGCTACAATTGAGTTTGCACAAAGTCTTTTGCAAATATGCAAATCTTGAATTGACGATGCTCCGCCAAGTTTTACGCACAAGTCCAAATCTACTCTGTGAACCAATTCTGCAAGTTCTAATGCACTTTTTTCGCTGTAAAACTCGCTTTCAAATTCTAATTTTATTCCGCTAGCACCTGATTTTTTTAAATCGATTAATTCTTTTAACATAACTAATATACGCTTTTTACTAAGTTTTCTGCTATTTTTAAGGCTTCAGCCTCAGACATTTTATCACATAAATAATCTTTTACAATTTTTCGAGCATAAGAACCTATCGCAATTCCGTTAATGTCTAAATTACAAAGATTTGCGAGTTCTTTTGTTTTTGAATTTGTTCCGCCTGAAATCAAAATGAATGCTGGAAAGTTTTGTTTTTGAACTAATTCTGCCATTGCAACCGCCTGCAAGGTCGTTTTGTAATCGTCAACTCCACCACTCATCGGTGAACCGTCTGCTTGAATTATTGTTGTATAATCTTTTCTTTGTGCCAACATTTTTTGAAGTCTTTGTACAACTTTTTCGTTTGACAATTTTGCTCTATCTATGCAAATACTAAGTATTCCGTCAAAATTATCGCTCAAAATTTGCCATTTTTCTTCAACTTCGTTTTCATCATCAGTGATTGCGTGAAATTCAATACAATCGACACCTTCTGCTACAATTTCAGGGATAATTTTTTTTTTCAGGGGAGTGATGTCACTTTTAACTTTTCAAATATCAATATATTACATTATTTCTTGTTTTCTGTCACACACACACACAAAAAAAATTAAACTAAAATTGGCATGTTTATATGTGTTTTTAAAATGCCACTTCTTTCTCACTGTTTGTCAAATTAAAGTCAATGCTATTGTTATGTGTTAGTTGATTTTTGTTACTGTGAATGCTATTGAAATTACTATTGAAATTTCACTGAAAACC
>CAVFCO010000028.1:0-6516 GCA_963620955.1 Alistipes senegalensis
GGATACAAGGAGACTCCAAAAAAGTATCAAAATTATAGGGGAGATAAGTAATGAAATCACAACAAAAACAAATAATAAAAGAGAAAAGTTCCAAAATGGTGAGCGATTTTTTAGAGAAAAGTAATCTTCATAAAAAAGACTTTGCTGAAATGATTGGTGTAACTCTTTCTTATGTATATAACTTAATTGATAACTCGATTCCATTTTCAACAAGAGGAACAACATTAGAACGTATTGCAACGGTAATGGAGATTGAACCGGAAGAATTTGACGAATACAAAATTCCGCAAGAACCAATTTTAGTTGACGAATCAATTGAATTTATAAAAGATAAAATGGCGAAAAAAGGGTTGAGCGTAGTGAATTTCTTGAAGTCATTTCCACGAAAAAAACGTCTTGATACCGTTGATATACTAAGAGGAGCATTGCCATTACCAATAGATTTTAAAGAATTGAGCATGATTGGACAAGTTTTAGATCTAAGCAACGATGAAATTTATCCAATTTGGGAAAATAGGGTAAAACAAGTCTTGGAAGCAGGGGGAATGAATATATATTCAAATTCAAGTCTTGTAAATTCCATGTTCGAATGTGCAAAAAAATACATAGACTTGAAATAAATTAAACAATAATACAAGGCTAAAATTAGGGTAAATTGTAAAATTTACCCTTTTTATTAATATTTTTTAAAAAAGTAGTTGACTTAGAATTTTTTTCTTGCTAAATTAAATGTACACCAAATCGAAAGATTTGCACTTGTATCTCAGTAGTTTTGATTACGAAACTCGACTGAAAGGTGAATAGGGTTGGTTTCACCCCTGAGACAAGTTAAACGGAATTCAAAAGTGTGGGCATGTAGCTCAGCAGGTAGAGCACTCCCCTTTTAAGGGATAGGTCGCGCGTTCGAATCGCGCCATGCCCACCACTTTTCAAACAATAGAGGCTCGAGTCAGGAGCCTTTTTTTGTACCAAAAATTATTGTTAAATTGGTGGAATATGTGGAAAACTAAACTTAGCATACTTACATTATTAGTTATTATTGCTTTAGGAACATTATCGCTTGTTGTTCATTCTGGAGATTTTTTTAGTGCAAAAAATTCAACTAATGACTTTTCAGATTTTGTTGAAGCAATAATGACAGACCCTAATGTAGAACAAAGACAACGAGAAAAAGATGAATTTGAAAAACGCAGAGAAGAAAGACGACAACAAAGAGAAGCAGAACGACAAAAAACTCAAACTTACGAACAAGGACTTGGTGTAAACCTAGGTGTTAACCCAATTGTATCCTTGAGCGGTAAATCAAAAGCCGATATTTATAGATTAAGAAAGAAATTTGTGGCACAATCAATCTTTGCAAACCCTAATTATCAACCATCAGAAGAAGTTTTTGGAGGAATTGTTGACGGTAAACCTTGGATTGATGCAAATCCTTGTACAATTGGGAATACTGGTTTGCAAGGAACAAAGAGAGAGTCTGAAGAATCTCGATTCATAACAAATCCAAATATGTTAGTTGCAATTGAATATCCATTCCTCTTTAGCAATTACAAAAACCAAACATGGTGCGAAGAGTCTGAAACAAAACTTATTCCACAAGAAATTAAATATTTAAAAGAAAAAAAAGAAATTGTAGTTGTTTACAATTATCTTCCATTTATGGCACCTGTTGGAAACAAATGGTTCTATGTATTTAACGGTATTAACGCAAGAGATTTTGGATATAAATATGCATACGTTGATAATTCAAAATCTACTTACCAACCTCATTACACAGACTCGACAAACATCAGCAATTCTGTTGTAGAATTCAAAAACTTTATTCACTTGGGCGGTGCTTGTGGACACGATGGCGGTTGTAATAATGGTTCTCCAAGACAAACCTACCTTGAATTTCAAGACAATTTTACAGAATATAAATATAAATATAGAGAAATTTATATAAAACTTTGGAAAAACAGACCAGCCTCTAAAAATTCACCTGCCGATATTACAGAGCGAATTATTCTAAAATGGTCATAATATCGAAATATTATTAAATTTAAACAAATAAATCGTTACAACTTGCATGCCGTATTAATTTGTTTTAAAATATTTTATTATGAATATACTAGAAAAAAGCAAAAAAACATTAGAATTTGACAAAATTTTGTCAGCATTGGCATCATTTGCGAGAACTCAACAAAGTCAACAATTATGCCTTAATCTTGAACCAGAAACAGATTTCGATAAAATTCAAGAAAATTTAACATTAACAAAAGAAGCAAAAATCTTAATCGACAAACTTTTAGAGTTGCCTATTGAGCATTTGACAGATTTGACTTCAATTGACAACAATCAATTGAACAGTTATCTTTCTGAAAGAGAATTGCTAAGTATGGCAAAGAGTTTGCGTTCTGCTCGTTTGGTTAAAAACTTTATGAGAGAAAACACTCTTGCTGATAGTGCATTGAGCAAACTTTCTTCTCACATCATTCCAAACAAAGAACTTGAAGACCAAATCTTCGCAAAATTTGACGAAGCAGATAGCATTAAAAAAGATGCTACAGACGTTTTATTTGGCTTGTACACAAGTTTAAAAGAAGCAGAAAAAGAAATTAAAGCAAAAATAAACGAATTACTAAATTCACCTGATTTTGCACAATATTTGCAAGAGCCAATTTATACAATCCGTGATAACAGAATTGTATTCCCTATTATGGCTGGTGCAAAAGGCAAAATTTCAGGTATCACTCACGACGTTTCTGCAACAAACAAAACTGCATACATCGAACCATCAGTTCTTGTTGCAATGAACAACAAAATTCGTGAATTAAAAGTAAAAATCAGAGATGAAATCGTTAAAATTCTTACAGATTTAACAAGACAAATCAAAAAGAATTTTGAAACATTCAAAGTAAATGAACAAATTTTAGCAGAATTAGATTTACATTTTGCTAAGGCTAGATATGCAGTAAAACTTCACGCAGAAGAACCTGAATTGGTAAAAGAAAGAGTTTTGAAACTTGAAGGAATCAAACACCCATTGTTAATTTCAAGAGTTCCAAATATTGTTGCTAACGACTTTTCTTTAGGCGATGGCTACACATCTTTAATCATCACAGGTTCAAACACTGGTGGAAAAACAGTTACACTTAAAACAATAGGTTTGTTTGTCTTAATGACAAGAGCCGGAATGTTCTTACCTTGCGGTGCTGCAAAAGTTTATCCATTCGCTAAAGTTCTTGCAGACATTGGCGATGAACAAGACTTAATGCAAAACTTGTCAACTTTCTCATCTCACATGAACAATATTATTAATATATTGAACACAGCAGATGAAGAAGCACTTGTTTTACTAGATGAAATTTGTGCAGGTACCGACCCACAAGAAGGTGCATCTTTAGCAGAAGTTATTCTTGATGAATTAGTTGTTAAAAATGCATTATGCGTAACAACAACTCACATCGGTGAATTAAAATCTCTTGAATACACAAATGCTCACTTCAAAAATGCTTGCGTAGAATTTAATAGAGAAACATTACAACCTACATACAAACTTACAATCGGTATCCCTGGGGCAAGTAATGCAATCTTTATCGCAGGTAACTTAGGTTTGAGCCAAGAACTTGTTGAAAGAGCAAAATCAACATTGAACATTCAACGAGATCCATCTGCAGTAATTATTGAAAAATTGCAAGAAACTCAACAAAAACTTGCTAAAAATCTTCAAGATGTAGAAACAATGAAGATTTCATCACAAAAAGCAAAAGATGAATATGAAGTTAAACTTGCAGAATTACGCAGAGATAAACGTAAAACATTAAAAGCAATCGAAAGCAAATTCTCAGAAGAATTTGATAATGTTCGCTTAGAAATCAAAGATATTATGAGCGAAATCAGACGTGAAAAATCTGAAAAAGTTGCAAGACGTTCATACACTCGCTTGTCATACTTGGAAAACGATTTCAAAGACCAAGTTGATAATGCAATGGACAAACAAACTTATGATGAACTTATCTGGGATTCAATCAAAGTTGGCGATACTGTTATGATTAAAGAATTAAATCAACCAGTAACAGTCGTATCATTACCAGATAAAAACAATAACTTAACAGTTCAAATGGGCTTGATTAAGACAAAAATTAGCAAAGACCAAGTTGCAAAACTTGATGCATCATTGACTAAAAAACCACAATTAAAATTAAGACCGCTAGAATCTTTCGAACTAAAACGTAGCGGAATGTCTAACACTCTTGATTTAAGAGGTTATAAAGTTGACGAAGCACTTGATAGTTTAGAAAACTATTTAGACAAAGCAAGCCTTGCTAATTTAACTCCAGTATACATCGTACACGGAAACGGAACTGGTGCATTGAAAACATATATTAGAGATTATGTTTCAACATCACCTTACGTTGCAAAATACCGTGTAGGCGAACCTGCAGAGGGTGGCGACGGAGTTACAATTATTGATATTAACTAAAATATTAAGTATGTAAAAAAAATAACAAAACGCACTCGTAATTTGAGTGCGTTTGTTTTATAATTGGCATATATTAATGGTCTTATAAAATTTATATTAGAAAAACACGGAGAATTTATGACAAAGAAAAACTATTCAGATGAAGAGTTTGAAGCCTTATTGGGTTCTTACGATTACAAATTTAAAAAAGGGGATTTGGTAAAAGGTACTGTTTGTGGTTACACATCAGACGGAGCATTAGTTGATATCGGAGCAAAAACTTCAGCAACAGTTTCAACTAGAGAAGCAACTTCTGACAAAACTAAAAATATAGAATCAGTGCTAGAAAAAGGTCAAGAATATGAATTCTTAATCATTTCTGACGAAGATATCGACGGAAAAATGCAATTATCTAGCCTAAGAGTTCAACAAGCATACACTTGGAAAGAATTGGAAAAACTTAAAGAAGCAAACGAAACAATTCTTGGTGAAATCTCTGCAATTGTTAGAGGTGGCTTAATTGTTGATATTCTTGGAATTAAAGGTTTTGTTCCATCAAGCCAAATCAAAAATAGAGATCAACAATTTGAAGTTGGCAACAAAATTGAATTAAAAATCTTAACTTTGGATAGCCAACAAAATAGTTTCATTCTATCAAATAAAAAAGTTTATTCTGAAGCAAACGAAGAAGAAAAAGAAAACTTGTTTGCTCAAATCAAAGTTGGACAAATTCTTAAAGGCGACGTTGTTAGAATCACTGATTTTGGTGCATTCGTTGACCTTGGTGGAATCGATGGTTTGTTACCATTATCTCAAATTTCTTGGAAATGGATTGACCACCCATCAGATAGATTGAAAATCAATGAAAAAATCGAAGTTGAAGTAATCGCAGTAGATTACGACAAACAAAGAGTTTCATTAAGTTTAAAAAGCCTTGAAGAAGACCCTTGGATTGAAGCAGAAAAAGTTATCAAAGAGGGTGAACTAAGAGAAGGTAAAATCACTAGAATTAAACCATTTGGTGCTTTTGTAGAAATCTATGCAGGTGTTGAAGCGTTGTTACCACAACAAGAACTTGCTAACTACGAAAGCAATAACAATTGCATTGCAAAAGTTGGCGACACAATTCAAACTTACGTTGTGAAATTCAACCCACAAGATAAACGTATTGCATTGAGTGTTACAGCACCAGAATTGGCTAGCGTTTAACGCTTAAAAGCCGATAGAGTTTTTTCTAAGGCTTTAGGACATAACCCAATAATACTTTCAAAACTGCCACCTACGCTTTTAACGAAGCCTTGTGGCAGTTCTTGTATTCCGTAAGAACCGGCTTTGTCAAAAGGTTTGAAATTTTCGATATAATTGTTAATCATTTCATCAGATAATTCTTCGAATTCAACATAACTAGTTGTAGAATGGATTTTTTTACGCATTGTTGGAACATCAATTACGCAAATAGAAGTTACTACAAAGTGTTGCTTACCTGATAAATGTTTTAGCATTGAATAGGCTTCTTCTTTATCTTTTGGTTTACCAAGTATTGTTTTATCTAGAACAACAACCGTATCAGCACCAACAACTAATGCATGCTCATTTATAGTTTTTGCTACTGCAAGAGCCTTGTTGTATGCTAAATTTTCGATTTTATCGTAAGAAAACTCGTGATTTTCCAAAACTTCTTCATACGGTGATTTTATAACGTCAAAATCTAACCCTAAATCTTCAAAAATCTTTTTACGTCTTGGTGAACCTGAGGCTAAAATTAATCTTTTCATAACTCAATTATTATAGCATTATAAATTTTGATGTAAATTAATAATCAAAAACTGATATAACAATAAACCTAGGAATAAATCCTACACATTTACTCTACATGCAATCAAATATCTTGTCATTCAGCATAAGTAAACGTTAGAGAACGCATTGCGATTTCTATTTAATATATTTTGAAAGATACCGCAACAAGTGCGGTATGACGCAATATTTGTTTTATTCTGCAAAGTAGTATGGCTGCAAATCGTCATGCCGTATTTATTACGGCATCTTTTACCCATGCCTTTAGATACCGCAAT
>CAVFCO010000029.1:0-5735 GCA_963620955.1 Alistipes senegalensis
ACACCTAAACAAGTTTTTCAACTTTATAGTGTTGCGATTGCTTCTTGAATGCAGGCAAACGTAAAAAATTGTACACCGTTAATATTATTGACAAAAAAGTCGTAATATGCCACGATATTAATAATATCGGAGATTTAATGTTAAAAAAAATATTAGTTTTATTTTTAATAATCGCATTTCAGAGTAATATGTTACTCGCTTATGCAAAAAAGGTTGAAGTTAAGGCATTACAACCTTTTGACAGTTTGCACCCACCGAAAAATTTCAGCGTAATGTTGAACGAAGATTTTAATATTTCAGAGATAAAAACTTTATATAAATATTACACATTAAACGGCTATATTTATGAGGTTATTCCTCCCAAAAGAATGAAACAAAGTGCAAGTTTTATCTTCATTCCAACAAGTTACACCGATTTTGCACACAAAACTTATCCGCTAACAAATGTTGTTAGCAAATATACAACTAAATTCGCATTAACTAGTTTCACTGTAACCTCAGCACTAATTCTTGCAGTAGGTCTTGTTCCTGCATTAGTTGTTTCAACAGGATATTTTGCAGTTGATGGTGCAATGAAAAATAACGACGGAAACAGATTAAAATCCTCAGCAACAGAGGTTTACGACAACTCTTATCTTTCTATGGGTGAAAAAGGTAAAAACTTATATATTTACAAAAATCAAGACTTTTTGTTAGATATCGTTGTCATTAAACAACAAGAACCAAATTACGAATACACGACAAAATAAAACTACGTAATACCAAGAGCCTTATTTCTTCTAAACCAAGTTAGTTGTCGTTTTGCGTAATTTCTTGTGTGTTGTTTTAAAAGTTCTATCGCTCTATCAAAAGAGATTTCGCCATCAAGATATTGAAGAATTTCTTGATAACCAATTGTTTTAACAAAGTTTGGAATACGTCCATGAATTTCTAAAAGTCTTTTAGTTTCGTCAATCAAACCCATTTCAACCATTTTGTCGACACGTTTGTTAACTCTATCATAGATTTCTTCTCTACTCATATTGATACCAATCCACTCAACATCATATTTTGGTTCAGATTGCATAGAGATTTCTGATAGAGGTTTACCGAGTCCTTTGCAAATTTCAATAGTTCTAATTATTTTTCTTTTTGAAGACTCTTTTATTTCTTCATAAGTTTTTTCATCAAGAGTTTTTAATATTTTTAGTAAATCTTCATTTGATTTTTCTTCTAATTCTGCACGTAACTCTTCATTTGGAGATACTCTCGGCAAATCATATCCCTCTAAAAGAATTCTAAAATACAAACCAGTTCCGCCAACAACTATTGGAGTTTTACCTCTTGAGATAATGTCCTCAAGGGCTTTTGAAGCATCGTCAAAATAGTTTGCAACAGAATAATCAACCTCAGGTTCAACAACATCAATCAAATAGTGAGGAATACCTTCTCTTTCGTCAATAGTAGGTTTTGCAACTGCAATTTCAAAACCTTTATAAACAAGTCTTGAATCTGCAGAAACAATTTCTCCATCTATTTTATGAGAAAGTTCGACAGCAAGTTTACTCTTGCCCGTCGCTGTCGGAGATGCTATTGCTATTACCTTTGATTTTTTCGTCATAATATAAGAATAATAGTACAAATACGTAAACAATGAAAGAGAAAAACACCAATGTCATTATTAAGTATGTTATTGGGTTAAACATTGATACATAATTAAATAGTACCAATACAAAGTTTAAAACGTTTATACCGATAAATAATAAAATACATTGAGGGTTTGTAAAAACTCTTGAAATTGATTTGAAAAACGCAATCAATGGATTTTTGGTTGAATACATAATTTCAATTGGCCAAAACATTGTAAGTAATGAGAATACTTGAACAGAAATCATTACAAGCAAATACCAGTAGTTAACTTTTAACAACTGAGTTTTTGTCATTGAATCAAGTAATGCTTGCATTGCTACAGGTGCTTCCGTTGCAGATGCAAATTCTTTCATTGTAATACCAATATTGCCAATAAAGTGATTTCCAATTAAATATATTGAAACAACAAAGATATTTGCAAAAAGCAAATACAAGAACGAAAAACCCATATAAGATTTTATGAAATCAGCAATCCCAACAGGAAACTCTTTTATTAACTTAAAGGGTTCATTAATGCTGTCTTGAGTTTGACCTTTTTTGAAGTTTTTAACGGCAACTTTAACCATATAAAACCAACCGGCAAGAAAAGCACTAAACATTAAGAATAGTGTTAAATAAAACAAGATTGCCGAGGGTAAAGCCTTAACTGCATTTTTTGCAACAATTAAATAAATATTCAACATAAATAAGAATACCAACAAAGGAGTTGCTAAAATTATATTGTTGAAAGTTATTTTAAAAGCATCTTTGAATACTTTAATCATAATTTATCACCATTAAACCTTTTCAGTTTGTCGTTTTTCTACTTGTGCTTTACGTTTTTTACGACGCATTAGGTCTACGAAAGCCTCTAATCTTGTGATGTAACCTGCACGTCCAGATTGTTCGTCCATTACAAGTGTCAAAATTGGAATATTGTGGTCTTCACGCATTGCTGGGAAGATATTTTGCGACATAATTTCTGGCATGCAAGTGAACGGACTAATATGAATAATGCCGTCTTTGTGCTTCATATCTGCATAAGCAACATCTGAAACGCATTCAAGAGAATCACCGCCGATATCTCTGTTCAAATAAGGCTTAGCCATTTTTTCGGCTCTTTGCAAGTGAGTTTCTTTACCTCTAAACATTTTTGGAATGATAGCATCTTTCAAGAAACTGCCTACTGTCAAACTTCTTCTTGTTTGAACACCCATTCTACCAAGTTCTCTTTCAATATATTGGTTAGAGAATGGATCACCTACAAGATAGATTTCACCTGTAATATCAACATTCAAAACTTCACGTTTTTTGTCGATTTTTGTTTGTGCCATTTCTTTTTTAACAACTTTTTTCAACTTGTTCAATTCTCTAATAGAATTAACTTTTTTATACATTTCAATACATTTGTTATAATGACGTTCAGCATCGCCAACATTGATTTCTCTTGCTCTGTAATATGCAAGCAAAGTTTCCAAATCATCAAGAGCGAAAACCATTCTAATCATCATATAAATAGCACCTGCGGCAGCAAAATAATCATTTCTGCCTAATAAATCGTAGAAAAATTTGAATAAACCTTTGATTCCGTCATACAAGTTTAATTCAAGATAATTTGCCTTGTATCCTAAATCTGAAAGGGTATTTTGGATGTTTATACCGTAAACACCCAAACGACAACACCCTGGAGATGTAAGCATTGCAACGTAATCTGCACCACCTTCAATTGATTCAATAAAGTTGCCTAAGATTAATTTGTAAGGCAAACAAACCGCTTCAGGTGCGTTTTTAACACCTAGAGAAAGTGTTTTTTTGCTTGTATATGGTGGAATATAAGGTTCTACACCAAATCTTCTTAACGCAACTGACCAAGCAACGGCGATTGTACCCATATGAGGGAATGCTACTTTTACTTTTTTATCATTTTTTTTCATTTTATTCTTCCATTCTATAATTCAAATCCGGTTTTCTAGCGGCTAAAGTTTCGTCTATTTTTTTAACTGAAGCCTTGTGAGGTGCTGTCAAAATTATTTCAGGATTTTCGTCAACCTCTTTTGATATTTCTATCATTGTGTTAATAAAATCATCTAATCTTTGTTTGCACTCAGTTTCTGTTGGTTCAATCATCATTGCTTCGTGAACGATTAATGGGAAATAAATTGTTGGAGGGTGAACTCCAATATCCATCATTCGTTTAGCAATATTCAAAGTTGAAACACCCTTTTCTTTTTGATTATCACCTGATAAAACAAACTCGTGCATACATGGTTCATCATAAGGCAATTTATAATAATCTTTCAATTTTTCTTTTATGTAATTTGCGTTCAAAACAGCATCACCACTAACTTTTTTAAGTTCATTGCCCATCATTAAAATATATGAGTAGGCTCTTACAAGAACTCCAAAGTTTCCAAAATAACCTTTAACAGCACCGATAGAGTGTTTTAAATTGTAATTTCTATGATACATTTCGCCGTCAAAAGTAATTACTGGAGTTGGCAAAAGTTCTTTTAATTCTTCAACAACACCGATAGGACCAGCCCCTGGACCTCCGCCACCGTGAGGAGTTGAGAAGGTTTTATGTAAGTTCAAGTGAACAATATCAAATCCCATTAATTTTGGATTTGTATATCCCATAATCGCATTGAAATTAGCACCATCATAGTATAATAATGAGCCGTTTTCGTGCATTATTTTTGAAATTTCTAAAACGTTTTCTTCAAAAATACCCAAAGTATTAGGATTTGTCATCATAATACCGGCAACATCTTCATCTAACAAAGATTTCAATTCATCAATATCAACTTGACCTTTTTCGTTCGATTTTACTTGAACAATTTCAAATCCAGCCATATGTGCACTTGCAGGATTTGTTCCGTGAGCAGAATCAGGGATAATAATTTTTTTACGATTTTCACCTTTTAATTCAAAATATCTTTTAACAACCATCATGCCTGAAAACTCACCGTGAGCACCTGCAGCCGGTTGCAGACTAATTGCGTCCATACCTGTGATTGTTTTTAAGGCTTCTTGCAAATTGTACATCAACTTCAATGCACCTTGCACATCTTCATCTTTTAGAGCAGGGTGAAGATTTAAAAATCCATCTAAGTTTGCTAATTTTTCGTTAACTTTCGGATTATATTTCATTGTGCAAGAACCTAATGGATAAAACCCTTTTTCGATACAGAAATTTCTATCAGAAAGTTCTTTGTAATGACGCAAAACTTCAAGTTCGCTTGTTTGAGGCAAACCAATTGAACCTCTCCTCAAGAATTTTTCGTCGATAAAATCAACATTTGCATCACCTTCAAAAAAGTTGATACCGTTTATTCCATTACTTTTATCAAAAATAGTTTTCAACTAAATCATCTCCTGTTTTTCTAATTCTTTTTTAATTCTGTTCAAGCCAGATTGAATAATTCTGGAAATTCTTGATGGTGAAATTTGATACTCCTCAGAAAGTTCTCTAAGTTTTTTATCCTTGAAAAATCGTTGTTCAATAAACTCTTTTTCTCTTGGTGGTAAGGTTTTCATCAAATCAGCGACTTTGCTTTTTAATTGAGAAAACTCCATAGATTCTTCCGGACTTCTATCTGTCGAACGAATAATCGTAGGATTTTCTGCATCAGCCATTTCATCAACCGACAAAATAGTTTTGTACATTGCTTCTCTAAGGTCATCTTGACTCAATGCTTCACGTTTTTGCTTCATTGAATACCATTTGTAACGACGGCGAACTTCGTTACGAATAGACCATTTTATCGCTGTTGAGAGATAAGAATTGTTATAAGACTCTGGGGATTTTTGTTTAAATAAGATATATAAGGTTTGAGTGCCAATATTAACCATCTCAAGATAATCTAACAAGTGAAGTGTTGACGCCATTTTTTGAGCCTCAACTTTGCACACTGTTTCAATTAGATTTTGATAGTCTTTTAAATTTACCAATCTATCTGTTGGCATGAATATTCGCCTTATAAAACCTTATCCCATGGCTATTATATCAAAGAAAAAAATAATTAATCAGAATTATTAAATAATACTTACATTTCTTACCATTTCGCAAAAAAAGAGCGGAAACTTGAATTTCCGCCCTTTTAAACTTTCAAAAATCAAAAACTATT
>CAVFCO010000030.1:0-4986 GCA_963620955.1 Alistipes senegalensis
GAGTTATTATAATAACTAATGGAGGTAATTAGATTTTGTTGAAAGAGGTTTTTACAAAACTTATCGGTGATGCTCTAGTTCAGGCTGGACGTGCGGTTAAAGTTTATATGCTAGATGTTTTTGCAAAACAAAATTATGAAATTACACCAGAACAATATGTTGTTTTGAGTATGCTGAAAGAAGATTTAATGCTTTATCAAAACAAACTATGTGAAGAATTGCACAAGGACAAATCAAATATGACACGAATTTTATCAGTGTTAGAAGAAAAATGTTTGATAGAAAAAGTGCAAACAACGGAAAATAAAAAACAAGTAAATATGATTAAAATTACATCTCAAGGAAAAGAAGTACGAGATAAAATTACACCTCAAATTCAATTATCTCGAGAAAAATACTTAGATGGAATTTCTCAAGATGATATGTATACTTGCATAAAAGTTTTAACGAAGATACAAGAAAATTTAACAAAAAAGGAATAGGAATATGACAAAGAAGCCGAAAAATATTTTTGAACAAGAAGCAAAATTAAGATTAAAAGCACGTAAAGCAAAAAAAAGAAAAAAAATATTAGTAAAATTTACTAAGAAAAGAGTTATAGTACCTGTAATAATCGTGTTGACACTATTTATTCTTTTAGTAATGTCTTTTATAAATTCATTGAGTTACCAAAGTACAGACGATGCGTTTATTGAAGGAACTTTGGTTTCAGTTGCTCCAAAAATTGCAGGGCAAGTAATTAAATTACATTTTAACGATAATGATTTTGTTAAAAAAGGTCAGTTGCTTGTAGAAATTGACCCAAATGATTATAAAAACAAAGTTGATGAACTTTCTGCATCTTTAAAAGAGGCAAAAGCAAAACACGAATTTACAAAAAAAGATTACGACAGATATTCTCAACTTCAAATCGATGGCTTGTGTACAAAACAAGAATATGAAAATGCAAAAACTCACTTTGAAATGTCTCAAGCAAATATCGAAAAACTAGAAGCACAATTATCTCAAGCAAAATTAGACTTGTCTTATACAAAAATTTATGCACCTCAAGACGGTAATATTTCATCAAGAAGTGTTGAAGAAGGTAACTATGTTCAAATAGGTCAAGCACTTACATCAATTGTTTCACCTAATATTTGGATTATCGCAAACTTCAAGGAAACTCAATTGACAAATATGAAAGCCGGACAAGAAGTTTCAATCAAAATTGATACTTATCCAAACAAACAATTCAAAGGAAAAGTCGACAGTATTCAAAAGGCTTCAGGTGCAAAAGCAAGTTTGTTCCCTCCAGAAAACGCTGTTGGTAGTTATGTAAAAGTTGTACAAAGAATTCCTGTGAAAATTGTGTTTGATGAAGATTTTTCAAACTACACAATCGCTCCAGGTATGAGTGTAATTCCAAGGGTTAAAATTAAATAATGTCAGCAAACGTAATAGCAAAACCTCAAGAAAAAGAAAGAAAAACTCCGCTATGGTTAATGTCTTTAATCGTAACCATGCCGACTTTCTTTGCCTTTCTTGCAACAAGTGCTACAAACGTTGCTTTGCCTCATATTGCAGGCTCTTTTGGATCAACAAACGATGAAGCAAAATGGGTTGTAACAAGTTATATGATTGCAAACGGTATCTTTTTACCGTTGACAGGCTGGTTAGAGCGTAAATTAGGACGTTTGGATTTCTTGAAAATCTTTATCACAATGTTTACAATAGGTTCAATCGTTTGTACTTTAGCACCTAACTTACTAGTTTTAATTCTAGGTAGAATTATTCAAGGTGTTGGTGGTGGTGTTTTGATGCCATTATCACAATCAATTTTGTTGCAAGAATTTCCAAAGGATAGAAAAGGTGATGCTATGGCGATATTTATTTTCGCAATCATGGTATCTTCAATTATGGGCCCTACCGTTGGCGGTCTTTTGGTTGATTATATTTCTTGGCAATGGATTTTTATTATTAATGTTCCTATTGGTATACTATCCTTGATAGTAATTCCACTAACTGTTAATGATACAACAAAACAAAAGAAAAAAGAGGCAGTTGATTTCCTAGGCTTTTTATTTTTGGTTTTATGGCTATTCTCTATGCAAGTAGTTTTGGATAAAGGTCAACAATATGGCTGGTTTGATTGCACATGGATTTGTTGGTTGAGTTTCTTCTCTCTATGTTGCATGTTTTTATTTATAATTTGGGAGTTAGAAGTAAAAGAACCTATAGTAAACTTAAGAGTATTCAAAGATTTAAACTTCTTTATTGGTACGATTTTAGGAATTTTAGTTAACGTAATGGTTTGTGTAACGATTATTTTGTTACCTCAATTCTATCAAGGCTTAATGGGATACACAGCTTCCTTGACAGGTATTGCTTTGGCAAGTAGGGTTGTTGCATGTATAATGTTATTATTTATAGGTAAACTATGCCAAATGTACGATTTAAGGGCTATTATTGCTTTTGGTTTTTTGAATTTGGGCTTGTCTATTGCGTTATGTACAAACTTAAATTTGCAAGTTTCTCCAACAACAATTGTTTTATCAAACTTCTTGTTTGGGATAGGTTCAGTTTGTGCATTAGTGCCGATTTCAGCGCTAGCTCTAGGAACTTTACCTAAAGATAAAATCGCTGATGCAGCAGGTGTTCACAGTTTGTCAAAATGTGTTACAGGTTCAATGTTCACCTCTCTTGCAGCAAGTTTTGCAATTAGATACTCTCAAATTCACCAAACTTATTTGTTAAAAAATATGAGTGTTTATAACCCTGTATTTAGCCAACATCTTGTAGCTTTAAAACACTTTTTTATGCACAACCATGCAATGGTTACTGCAACAAAACAGGCAAATGTTGTTTTGTATAAGCAATTATTGGTTCAAGCAAAAATGTGTGCGTTTGCAGATATTTATCAATATGCAGCATTAGTTACATTCCTAGTTATACCATTAGTTTTCTTATTAAAGTTAGCACCCGAAAATAAATAATAAATATAATTTGTAAACAAATGTAACAAAATAGCAGAAATTTTGAGCTAAAATGTTATAAACTTTACAAAGCTGGGAATAGTATTAGTGTGGGTAAGGTAGTATAAGCATACCCACATCTCTAATTCCTCTCTTCTAATACGTGGTTTTAATTACCGGCTTTTCCTAGCCGGTTTTGTTTTGCGTTGATTATGTCGTTTTATTAATTAATTTAATAAAAGTTAGTATTGATAATTTTTGTAAAAGTTACCATTTGTTTTTTACATGAAAAAATTTGAAGGCGTACAATTAACTTATACAAAAATTAGAGATTTAAAATTGAATTATTGGGGAAGAAGATTACAATGCAGGGTTATTGTTTTGAATTAATTACGGGACCTATGAGTTGCGGAAAAACTGAAGAACTTTTAAGAAGAATAAGAAGAAGCATTATCGCAAAGAAAAAAGTAAAAGTTATTTCACCATGCATTGATACAAGAGAACAAGGTGACTATATCAAGTCAAGAAACGGTTTATGGTTAGATGCCGTAAAAGTAAAACATTCAATTCAAATTTTGAGTTTAGTGAAAGAAGATGATGAAATTGTTGCTATAGATGAACTTCAGTTCTTTGATTCTAATATTGTAAAAGTAATCGCAAAATTAATGGAACAAGGTAAAAAGGTTATAGGGACTGGCTTAGATTTAGATTTTAAAGGTGATACTTTTGGTTCTATGCCTGAATTGATGTGCCTTGCCACAACAGTTGATAAACTTCATGCCGTTTGTATGAAATGTGGTTCTGACCATGCGACAAGAACTCAACGTTTGATTGATGGCAAACCTGCAGATAAAAATTCACCCTTGATTATGATTGGTGGCGATGAAACTTATGAAGCACGCTGTGTAAAATGTTGGGAATTACCAGATGCAAAAGATGAAGCTAAAAAGTCAAATGTTTTAAAATTTGCTTTAAAATAATGTAAAAAAGAGGCGGTGATGCAAAGCATCACCGTCTCTTTTTTTATTGATTAAACTTTTTTTAGTTTTAATTCGTTATTAAGTCTTCTAAATTTTACACGTTGGTCATGATTTAAAATTGATTTGAAATCTTTATCAGCTTCGTGTTGAAGAGTTTGGATATCTTTGTTTAACTTATTAATAATTTGTCTTTGTTGTTTTTTAGCCTTTGTATTTTTTTCTTTTGATACAGCTTGATAGATCGCTTTTTCTCGTTTTAATTGTGCATATAAAATAGCTTCTTTGTCTGTAACACCCTTGTAGATTTGATCTGCTTTAGCTTTTTGTAAATCAGTTAATAAAAGAGCATTTGCAATCAATAGTCGGCGAGTCTTAAGCGTATTTAATTCTTGTTTAATCTCTTTATTTGTAAGAGTGTAGTCATTAGTCTTAACTTCTCCTGCAAGTGCAATAGAAGATGTTAGAACGATTGTTAATAAAGATATTAGTACTTTTTTCACAGCTTTCCTTTCAATGTTTATAATCTACAGATATATTATACAATATAAAAGATAAAATTGTGATAAGATAAATGTAAAAAAAGAGGAAATAAATGCAAGAAATAAATTTAAGAAACTATGCTCACTTAGGAGATGCTGTTTGGGAATTATTTGTCCGAGAACATTTGATCGAAAAATGTGTAAAGCCAAAAGATTTACATAAAAGTACAACTGATAAAGTTAAATCTTCGTTTCAGGCGAGCATGCTTGAAATAATAGACAAAGAATTAACCGAAGAAGAACAGGATTTAAAGCGGCGTGCAAGAAATATGGAAGTGCCAGTAGCAAGAAGAAATAATCAAAATGAATATCGACAATCTACAGCGTTTGAGGCACTTGTGGGCTATTGGTACCGCGAGGATAAAGCAAGATTAAATCACTTTTTTGACAAATTATTAAGCGAAATTTTAAAATAGGTATTTACAAATAATTTTTAGTATGTATAATAGTTACATAGCCCACGTGGGGGATTAGCTCAGCTGGTAGAGCACCTGCTTTGCACGCAGGGGGTCAGGA
>CAVFCO010000031.1:0-16408 GCA_963620955.1 Alistipes senegalensis
ATTTTACAAATTCTGCTTCTATTAAACACAAATCTTCATTTGTTGTTTTGTTTTTTACAGAGATTTTTGCAATATTTTCATCAAGTTGAACTTCTGATAAAACAACATTTCCGTATTGAATTTCTTTTTTGTAAACCATTTCAAGAGTTTTTAATTTGTGATTACTTCTAAAATCCTTTGGTAATGCTTCGAAAGCCCAAATTATGTAGTTCATGTTGTTAACGTGTTGATTTACGTCAATATCGTCAAATCTTACTTTGAATTCTTCTGTAAAATCCACTCTTTCGATTGGGTGAATTTTAGCAAAAGACATGTCGTCTTCTCTTTTTTCAACTTTTTTCATTTTGTCAGGGAAAACTTCTGACGGATGCACGATTGATTTATCTGCAAGGTTTACAAGTGTCCAGTAACTAAGAACTCTGCCTACCAAATCGCCAGTTTTTGTGTAAACTTCAAAATCACGTTGTGCAAATAATTTATTGCAACCACGTGCTTCAGTTTTGAATACTAAATCTTCAACATTTTTTGGATAGTCGTTAAATTTCATGTGATATTTCAACAAAAACCAACCTAAATTTTTGTCTACGATATCGTAATATCCAAAACCAACCTTATCTGCAGCATTTGTTGCCACATCTTGTAAAAAGTTCAAAAATGCAGATGGTTTTAGTTGTTTTTGATAATCCATTTCGCTGTATCTTACGAAATATTCTTCTTCAAAATATAATGGTGATTTTTCGTCTATCATAATGTGTTATAGTACTCCTTGATTAATTTACAATCGTCTTCAATATTAGGACTTTCGCATACTAAAGCCCCTTTTACGTTAAATTTTTTCAATGCTTTTAATAAATCCTTGTAATTCATATCGGATTCTTCTAGTGGCAAGTGATTTCTTTCACCTTTTGCAGTATACGCAATTCCAGCCAAATGTGCGTGGAAATTATTTAGGGCAATGTCGCCTAATTCTGTTCCGATTTTTTCGAGAATATTACAGAAATCCTCATAAGTGTTGAAACCGCCACCGCTTCTTGCGTGTACGTGAGAAAAGTCGATGCAAGGTAGAACTTGGTCAAACTCTTTTGAAAGTCTGATGATTTCGTCTACGTCGCCCCATTGAGTTCCTTTTCCAGTAGTTTCAGGTCTAATCCAAATTTTGTTATTACTTTTTTCTAAAATTTCAATGATTTTTGAAGTTTGTTCAACAACTCGTTTGTAGACGATTTCTTTGTCGTTGTTTAAGTAAAATGCTGCGTGATAAGTGATACTGTAGCCACCAAATTCGTTCGCAACAGTTGCTGTATCAATAATTCTTTGAATACTTGCTTCTACTTTTTCCGGTTCTCTTGCATTTAGGTTAATAAAAAATGGTCCGTGTGCAGTGAACAAACGGTTTTTAGATGCATTTTTTACAAGTTCTTTTGATTTATCGCTCATTCGAACACCTTGAACGAATTCAACTTCAATTCCGTCCAAATTCATTTCATCAAGAACTCTAAAAGCATCTTCGTAGCCTTTTTTCTTGTCTGTTCTAAGTGGCATTCCTGCTGTTAAAAATTTTAATTCTTCCATTATTTAAAAACCTCACCTACTTTTGGTGCTAAAATTTTGATAAAATCTTGTGTATTTCCAACAAAGAAACTTCCAAATTGTATTGCTGTTGGGCAAATAAATCCATTACCTGTTGCGATATAAAATTTGTCGTTTTCTACTTTTGCAATTGAACCTGCTAGAAATTTTGAAGAGTCGCCCTCAACAACATTCGACATAAATATTTTAATCATGTTGCCTCTAAAGGTTGTCGAAGCGATTAAAAATGGGTTCAAACCTCTGATAAATCTATCAACTTCAACGGCAGATTTTGTGTAATCTATGAATAAATCTTCGTCTTTAAGGCTTTGACCTGTAATAAATTCGCCTTTAGGTTGCGTGTATCTTGGCAAATCGCCTTTTTCCAAATCGCTCAAAACTCCGACTAACATTTGCATTCCTAACAAATTCAAACGATTGAAAAGAGTTCCCATTGTTTCTATAGGCGAAATTTCAACTTTTCTTTGAGTAATAATGTCGCCTGTGTCAAATCCCTCGTCCATAAAGTGAAGTGTTACCCCAGTTTCTTTTTCTCCGTTAATAATTACGGTAGAATAAGGGTTTCCACCTCTGTATTTTGGTAAAAGCGATGGGTGAATATTGATAATTCCGTGTTTTGGAATATCTAAAACTTCTTTTGGAATTTTATAATTGAATGATGAAACAACTGCAACATCTAAGTTTAATGCTCTTAGTGTTTCAAGAAATTTTTCATCTTTAAGGCTATCCCATTCAATGAAATTCATTTTTCTTGATAGTGCAAATTGTCTAAAATTAGCATAAGTGCTATGAGATTTTTTAGGTCCTAAAACACCAACGATATTTACACCTGCTTGAAGTAAACCGTCAAGGCAAACGTATGCCATATCTGGTATTCCTATAAATAAAACTCTTTTTGTGAAATTCAAAATATCCCCCGTAAAAATAAATGAGGGGCATAAAATACCCCTCAAAATTATTTGATTAAACTAAAGCAGAATAAGATTGAGCCATAGTTTGTAGTTCTTCAACTTTGTCTGTTTCTTCCCATGGAACTTCTAAATCTGTTCTTCCCATGTGTCCGTAAGCAGCAAGTTTTTGGTAGAATTTACCACCATTTTTTGCTGGTAAATTTCTTAAATCGAATTTGTTGATAATTCCAACTGGTCTTAAATCGAATGATTTGTTAACGATTTCAGACAAATCTTCATCTGAAAGTTTACCAGTTCCGAAAGTGTCAACTAAAACTGAAATTGGTTCAGCAACACCGATTGCGTATGCTAATTCAATTTCACATTTTTCAGCAAGACCTGCTTTTACAATATTTTTAGCAACATATCTTGCAGCGTATGCAGCAGAACGGTCTACTTTTGTTGGGTCTTTTCCTGAAAAAGCACCGCCACCGTGTCTTGAGTAACCACCGTATGTGTCAACGATGATTTTTCTACCTGTTAAACCAGCATCACCTTGAGGACCACCGATTACGAAACGTCCTGATGGGTTTACAAGTATAATTGTGTTTTCGTCTGGTTTAATTTTTTCGTTTTTAAATACGTAATCAATTACAAGTTCTTTGATATCTTTTTGGATAATTGCTTGAACTTTTTGATTGTCGCTTTCAGTACCGATTACAGGGTCGTGTTGAGTTGAAATCAAGATTGTGTGAATTCTTGCAGGTTTTCCGTCAATGTATTCAACTGTTACTTGAGATTTTCCGTCTGGTCTTAAGTAATCAACTAAACCTTTTTTTCTAACTCTTGATAATCTGTATGATAATCTGTGAGCCAAACTGATTGGTAAAGGCATTAATTCAGGTGTTTCGTTGCAAGCAAAACCAAACATAATACCTTGGTCGCCAGCACCGATTTCTTCAGTTTCGCTAGAAGAAACATCAGCATTGTCATTTCTTGATTCTAATGCTTTGTTTACACCGCCAGCGATGTCAGTTGATTGTTCGTCAATACTGGTAAGTACTGCACAAGTTTTGTAATCGAAACCGCCACCGTTTTCGCCTTCATAACCGATATTTTTAATTGTGTTTCTAACTACTTGAGGAATATCTACGTAGCAATCAGATGTAATTTCACCGCAAACAAGTGCCATACCTGTTGTTACGGTTGTTTCTGCTGCTACACGAGATTTACTGTCTTTTGTTAAAAATTCGTCCAAGATTGCGTCTGAAATTTGGTCGCAAACCTTGTCAGGGTGCCCTTCTGTTACTGATTCAGAAGTGAATAAAAAATCTTTAGATGCCATCGCATTCTCCTTAATTTATATGTACTCGCCGGTAAGGTTTTTAATTCCAACCCGGCATCACTTTGTTACTATAATCGTAAAACAAACACTTATGAAAATCAAACTTTATTAAGTTTTTCGCTTAATATTAAGTTTTAATTAAAATATTGATTGTTTTTTTATAAATATGTTAGAATAATGCTATGAAGAATTTTGTTCAACCTGACAAATCGAAATTAAGACAAATTCCAATCAGTGAATTTGCAGATTTTATTAACGCAAATATTACTGGCTCAAAAACAGAGTATTTAGTTAAAAATATTGAAAAATGGATTGAAGAAAATTTCGGAAAAACTATTCATCAAAATGATTTAATGCCTCCAAAATCTTTAATGGCGGACTTGTTAGATATTAGTACAGGAACAGTTCAAAATATTTATAGACAGTTAGAAAATAAAGGGCTAGTGTATTCAAAACAGTGCATTGGAACTTTGATTGCGGATATTAAAAATAAAAATTCAACGTTAAGAAAATCTTCTTCAAAACGAGATTTTGCGGTTGAATTAATAAAAATTTTTATCCTAAAAAATAATTTTAAAAAAGGTGAGCAATTGCCGTCAGTTCGTGCGATTTCGCAATATATTAATATTCCAATAAACACAACTGGTAGTGCGATGGAAGCACTTGTTGGACTTGGAATTGTTGAAAAAACTTCCAATAAAGACCAAAGTTGGGTTCTAAAAACTGATGATTTTGATATTAAACAAGATAACTCAATTACTTTGATTTCAAAAGTTGCAAATGATTTAAAGAATTATATTTCAAGTGAAATTAAAATTGGTGAAAAATTGCCAACACACCAAAAACTTGCAGAAAAAATGAAAGTTAGTATAAAAACTATCCACGATGCATTGAATATTCTGACTCAAGAGGGTATACTTTTGCCAAAACGTGGTAGATACGGCACTTGTGTTGTAAAAATTCCTAATTCTTCAAGTTTAGAGCCTAATATTGAATCTTCTGTGTTTGCAAAATCGCAATTTACTGCTGGTTATCGCTATAATAGAATTCAAGATACTATAAAAAATTTGATTATTGAAAAATATTCAATAAACTCTAAATTGCCGTCTATAATGGAAATGTCAACTCTTATGGACGTTAGTCCAAATACAATCAGAAAAGCATTTAATAATCTTGAAAAAGAGGGGCTTGTTTATTTTACGAGAGGTCGTTATGGCGGAACCTTTGTAAAATCAATGCCTACATCTCCTGATAATCAACCGTTTGAGTGGGTTGCCGTAAATCCAAAATATAATAATTTTAATTAATCTTTTAATAAATCAGGACGTCTTTGTTTTGTGCGTTCTATCATTTGTGCTTGTCGAAATTCGTTTATTTCTTTGTGATTACCGTTTAGTAAAACTTCAGGAACTGCCAAACCTCTGTACTCTCTCGGTTTTGTGTATTGAGGATATTCCAACAAACCGTTTTCAAAACTGTCGTCATCAGCAGATTCTATTTTGCCCAAAACTCCCTCGATTTTTCTGCTAACGCAGTCAATTAGACATAAAGCGGGTAATTCACCACCAGTCAAAACAAAATCTCCAAGTGATATTTCTCTAGGTTTTATTATTTCTCGAATTCTTTCGTCGTAACCTTCATAATGACCGCATAAAATGATTATTTGGTCGAATGTTGCCAATTCCTTTGCAATATTATTGTTAAAAGGTTTGCCTTGTGGTGTCATCATTAGAGTACAGCAATTTTCTGTTTGTTCAATGCTTTCGTATGCATCAACATAAGGTTGTGCCATCAAAACCATTCCTGCACCGCCACCGTAAGGGGTATCATCAACTTTTTTGTGTTTATCTAGAGTAAAATCTCTTGGGTTAATCGGATTAACTGAAATTAATTCAGATTCTTTTGCACGTTTCAAAATACTGCAATTGCAATAAGACTCTATCATTTCAGGAAATAATGTTAAAACATCAAATTTCATTATTCAATTAATCCTTGAATTTCATTGATATAAACTTTTTTGTTTTCTAAATCGACTTCTGGAACGATTGCATCTACAAATGGTACAAGTGAGATTTTTTTTGACAACCCTCTCACTGAAAGTAAATTGTTTGCACCGTTTGAAGAAACTCCAACAACAACTCCGACTTTTTTGTCGTTAGAATAAACATCTAGTCCAACTAAGTCGTCAACCAAGTATTCGCCCTCGTCTAAGGCTTCTTCAAATTCGTCTTGAGGTACGTAAATCAAACAGTTTTTGTAAACTAGAATGTCGTTAATCGAATTTATTCCCTCAAATTTGATGATTGCAAATTTGTTGTTGAATTTCACGTATTTGATATTGAAAGGTTTAAATTCGTTTTCATGCTCAATAAAGGCAGACTTTAAGGTTTTCAAAAACTCTGCTTGATTTTTTGAATAACCAACTTTAGCCTCACCTTGAATTCCGTGAAAGTTTAAAATTTTACCGATAGAAATATATTCGTTTTTATTCTTCTTCATCAGTCTTTTTAGGTTTGCGACCTCTTTTTTTAGGCTTTTCTTCAACATCTTCTGTTTCTACTTCTGCAGGAGTTTCTTCGGCTTCCGCTTTTGTAGATTTTTTTGCTTTTGTTGTCTTTTTAGCCTTTGTTTCTTTAGATTCTTCTTCGGCTTTTTTCTTGAATTCTTCAGGAGCATCTTCTCTGTCTTGATTCCAACGTTCAAGACCCATTTGACTTCTGATTAAGCCGATACCTACGTGAACACGCCATTCGTCCATTTTTAATTGAACTGCGATAATTTTATGACAGCCAATAGGAGGAAGTGGTAATAGTGGTTCATACAAACTTCTGATAGCCATTAATTGATCAGGCGAAATAGCCAATTTACGTTTAGGGAATGGCAATTTCGGAAGCATCATTTTTTGACGAATTAAGTTAATACCAAAGAATACTTTTCTTGGTTCTAAACCGATTTTTTCACCGATAACTTCGTGTGCATCTGGATTTGGCAATGGAAGCATCGCTTTATATAGCATTTCAATTTGTTCTAATTGCTCTTTGCTAACAAGTAATTGTTTTTGTTGTTGAGGTCTTTGTGGACGTTGTGGTCTGCCACCACGATTGAAACCTCCGCCTTGAGGTCTTCCGCCACCACGGTTAAATCCACCACCTTGTTGTGGTCTTCTTTGTTGGAAGCCACCACGTTGTTGATATCCGCCTTGACGGTCTTGACCGTAGCCACCTCTAGATTGGTAACCACCTTGTCTATCTTGTCCATAACCACCACGTTGTTGGTATCCGCCTTGACGGTCTTGACCATAGCCACCTCTAGATTGGTAACCACCTTGTCTATCTTGTCCATAACCGCTACGTTGTTGGTATCCACCTTGACGGTCTTGACCGTAGCCACCTCTAGATTGGTAACCACCTTGTCTATCTTGTCCATAACCACCACGTTGTTGGTATCCACCTTGGTTGTAGTTGTTACGTTTTGGTCTGTCGTATCCACCACCGGCTGAATATCCGCCCGCAGAGTAACCACCAGCGGAATATCCACCTGCTGAGTATCCTCCGGCAGAATATGAACCGCCACCATTAGAATAATCATCAGAATTGTAACTATTTTGGAATTCTTGTTTTTCTTGATTTTCTTCGTTGTGGGTATGTTCTTCTTGATGTTGGTGTTGATGTTCGCCACCATCAGAGTTGCCACCGCCAGATGGCATCATATTTTTATCAGGGTATAAGCAATTCGGACAAATAACTCTTTTAGGGTTTTTTGTTTCAAATTCTGTTCCACACTTAATACATTTATTTACGTACATACGGCATGCCTCTTGTTATAATTTTTCTTTTCTAATTTCTTTCTATTTTTTAAACCAATAATCCCATCAAATTAAATAACGGACTAATTTTTCCTTCTAAATCTAGTTTTATCTATATGTGTTTATGTGCTTTCTATATATTCTATTATAACAAAAAAAAATTATTTTTCCAGCATAAATGTTACAGGACCGTCATTTATTAGTTCTACGTCCATCATCGCACCAAATTTTCCAGTCCCAGTCTTAATTCCAGCATTTTTTATAATAGTTACGAAATCTTCATATAACTTATTAGCAAGTTCTGGCTTTTCTGATTTGTCAAAACTTGGGCGAGTACCTTTTTTGCAATCTCCACATAATGTAAATTGTGATACGATAAGCATTTCGCCGTTTATATCAAGCAAAGATTTATTCATTTTGCCGTTTTCGTCCTCAAAAATACGTAATTTTAAGACTTTATCTGCCAATTTTTCTGCATTTTCTATTGAATCTCCCTTTTCTACACCTAGTAGGGCTAATATTCCTGCATCTATTTTTGAATAAAGTTCGCCATCTATTGTTACAGAGGCTCTTTTAACTCTTTGAATTAGACATTTCATTTATATTTTTCACCTTTATTTCTAATATTTCTTTTACGTCAGCAATATTTTTCTTCAACGATGTCATATAAACCTTTAGGTTTTGGTAAACCTTATTGATTGAGTTAGAATCGTGTTTATTGTTGATTTTTAGACTATAATTCAATTCTTGTTGATAAGGTTTTTGAAGCATTATGAAAATTTTGTTTTTTACACCAAAAGTTTCTGTAAGGTCAATATATAACATCATAAGTTGTTTAAAATACTTTATGCAAGTTTCATTCACGGTATGTCTATGGTTATATTCCTTGTCAAAATTCGCCATTAGTGTACTTGCAGACTCTAGCATTTTTGAAATTTTTTCAAGTGTATTAATTTCTGTTTTGATGTTTTTAACTATATTTTGCGAATCAAATTTGTAATTATTTTTTAGTTCAATTCTTTCGATTTTAGGTTTATTTTGCAAAAGTTCTTCAAGCGGAGCATCTTCAAATCCCTCTATTTTTGCCCCTTCAAGAGATGTGTTATAAAGATTAACTTCATTTTTAAATTTTTGAGCAAACATTTCAAATTGGCTTATAAAAGATGCGTAATCAAGTGTTGTTACTAGTTGAGTTCCATTAATCCCAGTGACATTACAAAGATTTTTGTTGATGCTTTCAATTCTTTGGTTTGCCATTGCAATTTTTTGTTCTTCGTTAAAATTCAAATTTTTACTTATAAAAGAATTTGAAAAAACTTTCATATCTTCAACTTTTACTGTTGCTTTGCCTGTTTTTTCGTCGTATTCATAGATTAAACCGTTATGTTGAGAATTTTTTGAATAACATTTTCCGTCTAAAAATGCCAAATCCTGTCCTGCAAGAATTAAATCTTTAAAACCTAGTAGCAGTGCCGAATATAACATCATATAAGACACTGTTCCACTAGAAATATATTTTGAAGCATCAATATCTGCAATTGATGTCCAAATAAGGTTTGGAATAGATGTTTTTGACGGATATGAAATTATGTTTTTAAATTTTGAATTGTGCAATCCTGTATAAGTTAGTGGTTCAAGGATTAAATTGACGTTTGATGTATCAAGTCCGTCTAGTTGTGACATTTGGTTTCCTGTTTCGACTAAGCCAACAAAATCAGGTGTTATGCCATTTGTCATAAGTGTTCTTAGGGCTTGTCCTACAGAAAAAATAATTGCGTTATCTTTATATTTTTTTATTGTTTCAATATTTTTGTCCAAACTTGGACCTGCAGAAATTAATAGTGCAGTTTTTCCTTGATAAATGTTCTCAAAAGTCCCAAGTGGTGGCTCTTTTACTAAACAATCCATGTTTGTACAAACTGCTTTTACCGCAGGAATTAGTTTGTTCTTTATGTAGTTATTATCCATAATTGCAGAACCCATAGTGAGGTTGAGTTCTTTTGCAAAACGACTTAATTCTGTACCGAAAAGATGTTTGTACGACGGCAAGAATGTTATTGTTGTTTCTGATTTGTAGATATAATTTTCTAAATATTGTTTTTTTAATTCATCAAAATCGTTAAAAACAAAGACGTTTTTCTTTGATAATTCTTCTGAAAAATCAACGACTTCAAGGGTTGTCGCTAAAATTTCAATATCTGGTTCAAAAACAAAAACTAAACCTTTAGAATTTAGTGCAAATTCTTGAAATAAATATCCTAAACCGAAACCAAAAAGCACGTTCATTGTAAATTCGGTATTTTTAACTTTTTCAAAGATTTCTTTTGCTTCTGATTCTGCACCATAATTGCTATGCAAAAAGATGCCGTTATATTGTAAATTCGGTTCATTCAAAACAGTGTTAACAAAAGAAATATCCTTTGTTAGCGACTCAACTTGCATGATTTTTTCTGCTAATTTTGGATTGTATTTTGAAATAAAAGATAAATTTTTATCCAAAACGGGGTTATTTTTCAACTTTCCCCCTTAATTGACCGCAAGCCGCATCAATATCTGCACCACGTTCTAATCTCACCGTAACTTTTTTACCTGAGTGTTCCAAAATATATTTGAATTTCATAATAGCATTGTTTGACGGTTTTTTGTAATCATTTTCAATAACTGGATTGTATGGAATTAGGTTAACATTGCATTTCATTGAATGAAGTAATTCTGCAAGTTTTTTTGCACAGTCCATAGTGTCTGTCAAATCTTTGATTAAAAGATATTCAATCGTTACACGTCTGCCAGCGATTTCAAAATATTTATCTAGTGCTTTTTTCATTTCAGCAAGTGGATATTTTTTGTTTATTGGCATAATTTTGTTTCTGATTTCATCAGTTGGTGCATGAAGCGACCATGCCAGTGTAGATTGATTGTTAGCCTTTGCAAACTCTGGAATTTTAGGTGCAATTCCGCTTGTTGAAACAGTAATTCTTCTTGCTCCGATTTGGCAATTTATATTGAAAATTTCTATTGCTTGTAAAACGTTATCAAGGTTAAGCATTGGCTCTCCTTGTCCCATAAATACAACGTTTGTAACCTTTAATCCTGTATCTCTTTGAATTGTTAAAACTTGTTCTACGATTTCAGAGGCTGTTAGGTTTCTGATAAATCCACCCTTGCCAGTCGCACAGAATGAGCAATTTACAGCACAACCAACTTGTGAACTTACGCATGCGGTAAGGTTTGCACGATTGTCAAATCGCATAAGTACTGTTTCTACACATTGTCCGTCAGGAAATTCTACTAAATATTTTATTGTACCGTCTTTGCTGACTTGTTTTCTTTTTACCGTAGTGCTTGTTACTGTCGCTATTTCTTTCAGTTGTTCTCGGAATTTCAACGATAAATCTGTCATTTCATCAATATTAGAAACAGATTTTAAATAAACCCAGTTCATGATTTGTTTTGCTCTGAATTTACTTGCTTTTAGCGGTTCTAATAAAGTTTCAATTTTGCCTAAATTTAAGCCTGAAAGAATAGTTTTTTTCATTTTCTCCTCAACAAAGGGTTAAATATTCCCTTTTTCTAATTCTTTTTTGAAATGTTCTCTTATTTCGTTCATCGCTTTTATTGTAAGAACAATTTTTTGAATACTTTCGTGCCAACCGATGAATGCACAAGTCGGGTGAAGTAATTGGATAGGATTATCCGGATAATCTTTACAAATTGAAGGGCGGTTTTCGTAATCAGAACATTTATTGTCCTCAGTAACCTTTTTGCAGTGGTAATAATAAACCTTTTCTCCAGATTCTTTAATTAATTCAATATACAATGGGAATTGTTTTTCTGCATCTTCTTCTCTTTCGTATGGTGAAAAAGTTGAGATAAATTCTTTTGCGTATTTATCTCCTTTTCCTGCCTTTTCAAGCAAAACTGCTGGTGAAAACTCGCTAATAGCAAGTCTACAACAAGCACCACACATTTTGCAGTTGAAGTTTTTTCTGCGTTCAATAACTAGATTTCTTTGTAATTGAATATGTTTTTCTACTTCAACTTCAAGATAATTTTTTATTTCTTCGTGTTTTAAAGAGTTGATTTCGCCTTGCATTGCGTTCAATACAGAAACAAAAATTTGTCGGTATTGTTGAATTAATTCTTCATAATGTTTTTTTATCTTATCCATAGTCGATATGTTACCACAAATGGGTAAACTTACCAATGTTAAATTTAATATTTCTCCATATACTGCCCTTGAAAGGAGAAATTATGACTGAAAAATTAGAGTTATACAGATGTAATGTTTGTCATAATCTTGTTGAGGTTTTACACGCAGGTGAGGGAGAATTGGTTTGCTGTGGGCAATCTATGGAACTTATCCCAACAAATACTTCAGAAGATGAAAGTCTAAATGATAAACACATTCCTGTTATTGAAAAAACAATAGATGGGGTGCAAATTCGAGTTGGGGCAACAAAACACCCAATGAGTGATGAACATCATATTGATTTTATTCAAGCAATTTCAAACGATAAAAAATATGTAAAAACAAAATTCTTAGATACTGAGGAAGAACCTGAGTTAAAAATTAAATGCAACTGTTCTTCTTTATGGGCAAGGGCTTTGTGTAATATCCACGGATTATTTAAAGGAGATTTCAATGTTTAGCGAAAGAATTAATAATGCACTTAATACGCAGATAAATAAAGAATTTTACTCTGCTTATTTATATTTATCAATGGCTCATTATTTTAATGAGAACGGACTTTGTGGGTTTGGTCATTGGTGTAAAAAACAGGCGTCAGAAGAAGTTAACCACGGTATGATGGTTTTCAATTTTATGACCTCGATGAATGGAAAAATTGAACTTGTTCAAATTGCAACTCCTGAAAGTATCTTCCATTCACCAATTGAAACAACAAAACAAATTCTTGCTCACGAAAAGCATATAACAGAAGTTATTAGAAACATTGCAGTAATGGCAAAAGAAGAAAATGCTTTTTCAACGCAAAATTTCTTAGAACAAATGTTAAAAGAACAAATTGAAGAGGAAGAAACCGCTTATAACATTTACACAAAATTAAAACTTTATGGCGAATGCAAAAGTGCAATGTACTTGATAGATAAGGAACTTAGCCAACGTCAATAAAATTTTTAAAAAACTACAACAAAAAATCAGCCCGCAAAGGCTGATTTTTGTTATGATTTATGATTTTTTGATTGAGATTTGTCTTATGCTTTCTTACCTTTTAGTAATAAGAAAGAACCAACAGCAAGTAAGCCACCGAAAAGACCGCCAACAACATTACCAGCGATTTTAGATGCTTTAGAACCAGTAGTTTGTTTAGTACCGTTAATCATAGCGATGTTTTCATCAGCAGTAGTTTTGTTACCGAATCCGAAAGTCAAGATTTGTTTAACCCCTGACCAGAAAGAACCAGAAGAGTTGTTTTTGATATCGTCAGTGATATAAGCCCCAGTTTGTTGAGCATATAATCTTTCAGCATAAGCCTTAACTTGTGCTTCTGCTTCTTCATCACTAACACCAGAAGCGATTTGCGAACCATAAGATGCTTTAACTGCTGCTAAAAGTTTGTTATATTCTGCTTTAACGTTGTCTTGATTGTTGCTTTGAATTTCACTTCTCAAGATTTGAATTTGTCTAGAGATGTTTTCAGTTTGAGAAGCCATTTGGAATTGAGCATTGTTTTGGTTTTGATATTGAGCAACTTGACGGCTGATACCGAAGTTATCCCATTGTTGCATAGTTTGCATTTGATATTGAGGGTTCAAAACATTGCCAAATGTGCCGACACCAGTATATGGAGTTGCCATTCCTGTCATTCCATATCCGTATCCCATACCACCCATTGCGGTATTGGCATTTAATATTGGGGCATTCATAATTGTGTCTGCATCCATGTTGTACATGTATGGATTTGCCATGCCAAAATTAACTGTCATTTTTAAAACCTCCAATAACTTGCGTTATTATTGAAACCATTTAAACCATTTTTGTAAGTTTATTTATCCTTACATACATGTAAAGTATTTTGAAACTCAATAATTGCCATGTTTTTGGGGTTTTGTGAAGTTTTGTAAACAAAGTAGTAAAAATTAGACCATTAAAGGCTAACTTTTACTACTTAAAAACATTTATTAATAACTTTTTCTGTTCTTATGCTTTCTTACCTTTTAGTAATAAGAAAGAACCAACAGCAAGTAAGCCACCGAAAAGACCGCCAACAACATTACCAGCGATTTTAGATGCTTTAGAACCAGTAGTTTGTTTAGTACCGTTAATCATAGCGATGTTTTCATCAGCAGTAGTTTTGTTACCGAATCCGAAAGTCAAGATTTGTTTAACCCCTGACCAGAAAGAACCAGAAGAGTTGTTTTTGATATCGTCAGTGATATAAGCCCCAGTTTGTTGAGCATATAATCTTTCAGCATAAGCCTTAACTTGTGCTTCTGCTTCTTCATCACTAACACCAGAAGCGATTTGCGAACCATAAGATGCTTTAACTGCTGCTAAAAGTTTGTTATATTCTGCTTTAACGTTGTCTTGATTGTTGCTTTGAATTTCACTTCTCAAGATTTGAATTTGTCTAGAGATGTTTTCAGTTTGAGAAGCCATTTGGAATTGAGCATTGTTTTGGTTTTGATATTGAGCAACTTGACGGCTGATACCGAAGTTATCCCATTGTTGCATAGTTTGCATTTGATATTGAGGGTTCAAAACATTGCCAAATGTGCCGATTCCAGCACCGTATCCGTAACTCATTGTAGGATTCATCATTCCTGAACCTGAGTATGCGTTAAGGATTGGCATATCCATTACACTCATTCCTGCATTTGGATTTACCATACCAAAATTAACTGACATTTTAAAACCTCCAATAACTTGCGTTATCTTTTTTAACCAATTTAAACCAATTTCGTAAGTTTTTTATCCTTACAAACATGTAAAGTATTTCGAAACGCAATAATTGACATGATTTCAGACTTTTGTTAACTTATGTAAACAAAAATAAAAAGAACCCCCGTCCAAATCGCAATAAACGAGGGTATAATCAGTAAAAGAGACATCAATAATATATTTGCACATGTTATTTTTTATTTCCAATAATGGACGGTTTTATTTATTTAATTTATAATTTTTGTATGAAGAAGTTTTTAATTACATTGTTAATATGTGCCGTTGGAAGTTGCGTTTTTGCAGAAGAAATGACGAAATCTCAACAGGCGATTGCTTATTACAATGACAACAATATTGTTGAAGCAATAAAGATTTTGCAATCTATTCCTGAGGCTGATAAAACTGCTGAAGATTGGTTGTTGATGGGTAATTTGCTACAAGACAAAAATCAAATTTCAGAGGCTGCGTTTATGTTTAAACGTGCTATTTTAGTCGATAAAACATACTACAAACCTTATTACAACCTTGCAAACATTTATCTTGATGAGGAACGACCTCAACTTGCTATTGATAATTACAAAATTGTTGTTAAATTAAAACCTGATTTTGCTTATGGATATTATAATTTAGGTTGTGCATACTTGAGATTAGGTGAATATAAAAAAGCAAAAAAATATTTAGAAAAGGCTGTGGAATTAAAGAATACAGAGCCTGATTTTCAGTACAATCTTGCGTTTTGCTATAAAAAGTTAAACAAGTTAAAACTTGCAACAAGACATTTGGAATTTTACGATAAGTTAATGGAAAATCATTAAATTTATATAAACACTTGCACGTATATTATTAGGATATTAATATAAATATATGGGTAAAGTTTTAGATATCATCATAAAAATATTTCTTGGTCTGATAGTGTTGTTTTTATTATACTGTTGCACTATTGGACGAGATTTTGGTATGCAACAAGTTAATAAAATCCGAGGAATGTATTTTGTTCATTTAGGCGATAAAGCCTTTAAAGAACACAGAATGCAAGATGCTATTGATGCATATCAAACTGGTTTAGACATATTTCCTCAACACTATGAAGCATGGTTGAATTTGGGTAATATTTTTGTTGCGTACGAAGATTATTTCTCTGCAACTCAAGCATATCAAAACGCAATTTTAGCAAAAGATAATTATACTGTTGCAAGAATGAATTTAGGTATAATTACTGCTGAAAAATTGGGAGATTTTGATAGTGCTATTATGCAATATCAATCAATTGTAGGCTCTCAACATAAACTTATTGCTATCCCATTTATTTTTAACAATAAAAAGAGTGAAACTGCAAATAAAGCAATCGCATACTACAACATGGGCAGAGCATACTCACAAAAAGCACTTTACTTGTCAAAGGATAGAAAAAAAGAAAAAAGAGAATTGCTAGGAAAAGCAGTTGTTGCTTATGAAAACGCAGTTCAAATTGTCAAAGATAATTATGATATGAATTATAATTTAGCCTTAACTTATCACTTGTTAGGCGATTACAGAAAAGCCGGTGAGTTTTATTGTAAGGCTATAGATGCAGAACCTATGAACTATGAGGCTCATTATAATTTAGGGTTGATGTTGAAACATTTACATCAAGAAAATTATGCAATAGATGAACTTGAAAAAGCCGCAGTTCTTTCTACAACAACATCTGAAGGTCATTCTAAATATATTTTCGATGTTTTAAGTTCAGTTTCAATGGAGGCATTGCAAAAAGGACTTACTGGCAAAGCATCTGATATGATTGAAGAACAAATGCGAAACATGGGTTCTGAAAATAACGACGACAAAAATTCTAAAAAGAAAAACAAAAAGAATAAAAAAGATAAACAAGATGAACA
>CAVFCO010000032.1:0-5602 GCA_963620955.1 Alistipes senegalensis
GTGAGGTCCCAAGTTCGAGTCTTGGATGGCCCACCATTTAAAAAAGAAGTCTTAAATGACTTCTTTTTTTTTGCCTAAAAGAGGACATTGGGTGCATCTTAGCTAAACTCAGAGAATTGAACATTTATAAATTTGTGAAAATCTAATTAAAAATGATTACAATTCTCTTTTTAAGATTTTTTTGACCTCAAAGTATAATAAAAGTGCAGAAATAAAATGTTTTCTGCACTCTATGTTTTGATTATTTTTATGCTACAAGTTTTAACAAATCTTTCACAGTTAAATTTTCATCATTTTTACCATTAATAATATCTTCAATAATGTTAGGTGGTAAAAATCTTAAGTTTTTGAATCTTTTATTATTTCCACTGATTTTTTCTTCTCTTGAAAGTTCACCATTTGCACATTTTTCATTAAACCAAAAACTTTGTACAATTGCATTTATTAGTTTTAAGTCATAGTTTGTTTTTCCTTGTACGATAATTTTATTTCGTTTTTGGGGTGTTAAAGATATTTTTATGTTATATTTTAAAGTTTCAAGTTGTTTTATATCTGAAGTTAGTGGGACCTGTGTGTTATTTATTATTGCTTTTAAGTATGAAATTATGTAGGCGAAATTATAAGTTATTTTTATTTCATTTAATTGAAGGTCAATTCGATTAATGGAATTCCTAATAAATAGTTTGTCACATTCGAAAGTATTGAACAAATTTAATATCTTATCTTGCGTAGAGATTGATTCATTTTCTACGTATTTTTGCAATGTCTTTTTATCTTGTATTAAATCGTGCAAACAATCTTTCACAAATGTTTCAATTTCTCCAGCAGGTAATTTTGTTATATTTCCAATTTTTTGAACTTTGTGCTTGTAAACCATATAGTATCTATATTTTTTACCGTTTTTATTGCTATGACTAGGGCTCATTTTATTTCCAACATCATCAAATAACAATCCTGTCAACAATGACCCATCTTTAGAATATAATGCGTGCTTTTTGTTAGTTGCATTCTTTAATAATAAATTTTGAACAGTATTAAATGTTTCAGTATCAATTATAGGTTTGTGTTGTCCGTCATATTCTTTATCTTTATTCTTAAATTTGCCTATATAGACTTTATTTGAGAGCATTTGGTATAATAATCCTCTTGCTATTTCTTTGCCATTTCTACTTTTGATGTTTAGTTCTTTTAATTTGTAAAATAATTTATCTACTGAACCAAACTCAAGATATAAATTAAAGATTTTTCTTACATTTTCAGTATAAGGTTCTTCTGGTATTAGTACGTTATGTTCATTTTTTGTGTAACCGTATGGCGGTTTTCCAAATATCCACAATCCCTTTTTTCTAGTTGCTTCAAATTTATCTCTAATTCTTTCTCCTGTTACTTCTCGCTCAAATTGTGCAAAAGAGAGTAAGATGTTTAATGTTAATCTGCCCATAGACGTTGTTGTATTAAAATGTTGAGTAATGGAGACAAAACTGGCATTGTGACTATCAAAAACATCAATAATTTTTGCAAAATCCATAATGGAACGAGTAAGCCTATCAACTTTATAAACAACAACGATATCTATTTTATCTTGTTTTATGTCTTCAAGAAGTTGTTTAAAGGCAGGACGCTCCATTGTTCCCCCTGAAAATCCTCCATCGTCATAATGAGTAGATATTAAACTCCAACCTTCATGTATCTGCGATTTTATGTATGATTCACAAGCTTCTCTTTGAGCATCAAGAGAGTTAAAATCTTGCTCTAAACCTTCTTCACAAGATTTTCTTGTGTAAATAGCGCATCTAACTTTTTTATTTACCATATCAATTTACTCCAAAAAATTTCTTACCATTCCAATGTGTACCTGTAATTTCATTTGCTATTGCAGATAAACTTTTATAGATTTTGCTGTTGTACTCATAGCCCCTATTTGTAACTATAACGGAATATTGTTTGCCATTAAATTCTCTAACTAGTTTTGTTCCTTTTGTTATTTTCAGAATTTTATTGTCTTTTGATATATTTTTGTTTTTGTCATATTCCAAAACAAGTTTGTCAATTTTGCGTTGAACATCTTTAGATAAGCCACCATATTTTTTTGTCCATTCTAATATTCTTTTTTGATAAATGTTTTCTTTCATGTTGTATCCTCTTAATACATTAATCACTCTATAATGCTGGTATATCAAGTCTTTTGATACAAAAAGTGTCAGTATTTTTTCTGTATTATATAAAAATGAAAATATATGCATTTTTATGTATCAAGTTTTACATAATATTTTCTCAAAAAATGCGAATATTTTTACACTTAATATTTCTTAATTTTGTGTTTTTGAATTTTTTGAAAATTTTTTTTTCTTGTGGATAGTGCGTTTGAGCCTACTTGTAAATTGATTTCAAAAAAAGTTAAACAATTCATTAAAACTTTTTCCAAATTTTTATACGGATGCATTTTGCATACCGTAAAAAAAATAAGGAGAAATAAAAATGAAAACTTCTCAAAAAGAGTTAACGATTCTCTACAAAAATCCAAACGAATTAAAATTGAATACAAGAAATTCAAGAACACACAGTAAAAAACAATTGCATCAAATTGCAAAAAGCATTGAAGCTTTCGGATTTAATAATCCAGTTTTAATAGATGAAGCTGATACAATTATCGCAGGACACGGCAGAGTTCTTGCAGCATTGGATTTAAATCTAGAGTTGGTACCAACTATTTGTTTGAAGGACTTAACTCAAGACCAACTTCGTGCTTATGTAATTGCAGATAATAAACTGGCTGAAAATTCAGGTTGGGACAAAGATATCTTAAAAATAGAACTAGACTACTTAATGAATCTTGACCCAGAGCTAAATTTTGATGCAACCATTACAGGTTTTGAACTTCCTGAGATTGATTTGATTATTAATCCTGAATCAATACAAGAGGCAAAAGACAAAAAAGGAGATATTGAAGATTTCTTTAATACCGCAGTAAATATTCCAAAACGAGCGAATACAGGTGATTTATGGCAATTAGGTAAACATAAATTGTATTGTGGTAATTCACTAGACGAGAGTAGTTATAAAACTTTGTTGTGTGAAGAACAAGCACAAGTTATTTTCTCTGATCCACCATATAATGTTAAGATTTCAGGTATTACAAAACAATCTCAACATACTGAATTTGCTCAAGCATCTGGTGAAATGAGCAATGATGAATTTATTTCTTTTTTGAAAACTGCATTTGAACTTGAAGCAAAATACTCTGTTGAGGGTTCGATACATTACCAATGTATGGATTGGCGACATTTGTATGAAATGCTAAGTGCAGGTAGTTCCGTTTATGACTCCTTATTAAATATTTGTGTTTGGGATAAAGGCAATGGCGGTATGGGCTCATTATACCGTTCTCAACACGAATTTGTTTTTGTGTTCAAAAAAGGTAAGGCTTCACATATCAACAATATTGAACTTGGTGTCCATGGTAGATATAGAACAAATGTTTGGAAATATCCTGGAATGCATGCAAGCAACCCTCAATCTAAAATTTTGGCAAAATTACACCCAACAGTAAAACCAACTTCTATGATTATGGATGCCTTACTAGATTGTTCGGCTAGTAATGCACTTGTTTTAGATACATTTGGTGGTTCAGGTTCAACATTAATTGCAGCAGAAAGAACTAATCGTAGGGCTAGAATTATTGAATTAGAGCCTAAATACTGTGATGTGATTTTGTATCGCTGGGAAAAACTTACAGGTAAAAAAGCTAAATTATTAAAGCAAGAAGGAGGTGTGAAATAATGTCAGAGCATAGAGATTATGAGGTGGGCTATAAACGCCCACCAAAAGAACATCAATTTAAAAAAGGTGTTTCTGGCAATCCAAAAGGTCGCCCCAAGAATAATGCTACTTTTGCAGAAAATGTCTTAGAAGAAATGCAAGAAAAGATTATGGTAAAAGAAAGTGGTAAACCCAAAAAGATCACTAAAAAACAAGCTCTTGCCAAAAAGTTGGTTGCAGAAGCATTAAATGGAAAAATTTCAACAATAAAATTGCTACTTCCAATTTTAGCTTCTGAAACTAACCTAACAAAAGAAGTTGATGAGGAATTATCTGCAAATGATATTCAAATAATAGAAGATTATATGAAAAGGAGATTTAACAATGAAAACTAGTAAAGTATTAAGTGCAATTTGTAGAGAAGATTTTTATGCTTTTATGCAAAAATCTTTTAAAGAAATTGACAATTCTCAAAAATTTCATGGAAATTGGCATTTGGAACTTATATGCGACAAACTTCAGCAATGTTTGTCGGGAGATATAAAACGTCTAATAATAAACATTCCACCTAGAAATTTAAAATCGCACTGCGTAAATATTTGCTTTCCAGCGTTTATTTTAGGGCATAAACCATCTGAAAGAATTGTCTCTGTAAGTTATTCACAAGAACTTGCAAGCAGTAATGCTCGAAAAACTCGTCAATTAATGGAAACAGATTTTTATAAATCAATTTTTAAAACTTGTATCGGAGCTAAAAACACAGAAGACTACATCGAAACAACAAAAAATGGGTTTCGTTATGCGACATCTGTTGAGGGTACTTTAACTGGAAACGGTGGTAATTTTATTATCATAGATGATCCAATTAAAGCAAGTGATGCCCTATCTGAAACAAAAAGAAAAAAGGTAAATGACTGGTATGATAACACTCTTATATCAAGGTTAAACAATAAAGTTGAAGGGGTTATCATTGTTGTAATGCAACGTTTACATATAGATGACTTGACCGGACATTTATTAAAACAAAATGGCTGGGAAGTTTTATCTCTTCCTGCAATTGCAGAAGAAGATGAAGAATTTACTCTTTCAAATGGTAAAAAAGTTGGGCGAAAAAAAGGCGATGTCCTAAATTCACACTTAGAACCATTAGATAAACTTGAGGAACAAAGATTGTTAATGGGTGAATATAATTTTTCAGCGCAATATCAACAACGACCAATACCTGAAAAAGGTAACGTTATTGATTTTGAAAAATTTGCTCGTTATGATGTGTTACCATCTGAAGGAGAGGTTTTTCAAAGTTGGGATATAGCATTAAAAGACGGTAAAAACAATGATTATTCGGTTTGTGTTACTGCAAAATATTATGATAAATGTCTGTACATTACGGATATTCAACGATTTAAAGATGATTTTTCAAATTTGGTATCAAAAATTACAAAATTGTACAAACTAAAGAGTTGTAATCATTTGGTAATTGAAGAAAGTCCCGTCAGTACAAATTTGATACAATATTTAAAAACTGAGAAACAAATTTATCCTATTTCATACTCGCCAACTAGTAGCAAAGTCGAAAGAGCAAATTCTGCATCCTTGTATATAAGTTCCGGGCAAGTCTTGTTACCAAAAAATGATGTTTGGTTAGACGAGTTTAAAAGTGAAATTAACACTTTTCCAAATGGAAAACATGATGATCAGGTTGATGCACTAACTCAATTAATACTAAAAACTTGTGGGGAACAACAAAATTGTTCTTTAGAAATTCTTGCAGAAGCTATCAAAAGGTATAGAGTAAAACATATCAAAAATGTGAAGTCTCCAAAAGAAATGACAAATACTGAAT
>CAVFCO010000032.1:5620-7420 GCA_963620955.1 Alistipes senegalensis
AAAAATAAAAAGGATGTTCAACAAAAGAAGATTTATATAATTTATTAAAACAGCCAAGTATATTCGAAAAGCTTGGTTGTTCTTTTGTTACAAAATAATTAATAATTTAGATACAATGCAGTATTTAGAGTTAATGTCATACATACAAAAAATAAAATGAATTATGACTCATTTTGTCGTAGTTATAGTTCATAATTAAAATAAGGAGAAAATTATGAAATATTTGATACGAGCAAATAAGGTTGTTTTTAGTGGTAACTTGCAAATGATAATGAAATATGTTTCTGATTTCTACAAATCAGAAAGTAAGTTGTGGACAGATAAAGACGGTAATTTTACGGATATTGGCAAATTCAAAACCTTTATTGAATCTATGGATTACAAAATTATGGATAAAATTCCGAATAATTGTAGATGTGAGGGTACTGCAATTTCTAACGCAGAGTTTAAGCAAATCTGCGGTGAAGAACATTATAACTTGAAAAATATTGCACAACGGTTACACCTAACAGAAAAATTAACTGCACAATTAATGAGAAAATTAAAAATAAGAAAGTAGGAAAAATATGCAAGAAATACAAGGAAAATATACATCAGCAAAGATTTTTGCAGATACAATTGAGGATGGAGTTGTAAAACAAACTCTTGCAATCTGCGACCACCCAATTTTTGAAGATGCTCAAGTTAGAATTATGCCAGATTGCCATGTGGGTAAAAGTTGCACAATAGGTTTTACTTCTACAATGCCAAAAAATGGTGAAATTATTCCAAATATAATTGGTGTTGACCAGTTTTGTGGAATGTATGTTATAAAATTGAGCGATAAAGATATAACAAACGATTATGAAAAACTAGACAAAGTTATTCGCCGAAATATTCCATTTGGTAGAGATGGCAGAAGGAAATTTAGTTCACTTGTTCCAGAAGAATTTATTGAACGAACTAAGAAAATTTGCAAAGATATTTTGAAAGATAATTTTGCAACACATGTTAGTAAAATAGGCTCACTTGGTGGCGGAAACCATTTTATTTCACTTGAAAAAGGTAAAACAGGAACTTATTTAATTATTCATAGTGGTTCAAGAAATATTGGCTCAAAACTTGCTATATATTTTCAAGATTTGGCGATAAAAAATAACTGTTATGCAGAGGGTGAATTAAAACAACTTTCGTTTTTAACAGGAAAAGATGCCGAAGATTATCTGCGTTGTGCTGAATATTGCAGAGAATATGCTCATCTAAACCGTAAAATTATGGCACACGATATTATGCTTGGAATGCGTTGGAAAGAAGTCGAAGCATTTGAAACACTACATAACTATATTGGAGAGGATAATGTTATAAGAAAAGGTGCAATTTCTTGCAAATTAGGCGAAAAAGTTTTGATTCCATTAAATATGGCTGACGGTTCTCTTATCTGTATTGGTAAAGGTAACGAAGATTGGAATAACTCTGCACCACATGGGGCGGGAAGACTGTTATCTAGAAGCGAAGCAAAAACCTTGTTGAATATGAGTGAATACAAAGAAAAAATGAAAGATGTTTTTTCAACTTGTATTTCAACAGATACACTTGATGAATCACCAATGGCTTATAAAAATGGTGAAGAAATTATTAAAGCAATTGAACCAACTGCAACAATTCTCGACCACCTAAAACCAGTATATAACTTCAAAGCAAAGGAGTAAGGGGTAATGTATTTTTTATGCTAAAATTGAAATAACGAAAGAAAGTAAAATGACAGAAGAAAATAAACTTATTGAAATTGTAGATGAATTATCAAAAAATGCTATGTTTAGG
>CAVFCO010000033.1:0-8407 GCA_963620955.1 Alistipes senegalensis
TGTAAACAATTGTAACGAAATAGGTTAAAACCCTAAAGAATCCATGGAAATAGACCGATAAAAAATATGTAAGGGAAATAAATGGAAATATAAGGTGTATCGTCTATGGGTTTAGCAGCATCACAAGCAAGATTTTTAAATTTAGTAGCAAGAAAAACTAATATTGAATATGAAGGTCAACAAATCAACCAACAAAGAACAACATTAGCAAACCAATCTGCTAATTACTACAATTCAATGTTGACATTGAGCGTACCAACTCCTCCATCAACAGAATCATACCAAACAGTAGTATATTCTGTAAACTACGGTAGCCAAAAATATAACATTACACAAGTTACAAACTCAACAACAACAAAAGGTGCATACAACGTAGCATATACAACATCTCACAATGAAGATGTAATCGCAAAATCAACAAACACATTCGCAATTACAAAAGATGCAAGCGGAAAATATTACTACGGTGGAAAAGAAATCGTTGAAGCAAAAGCATCAACATCATCAAACCCAACACCATTTACTCAAGCAGTAATCGATGAAACAAAAAGAGGTGTAAACGAAGCAAAAGACAGAACTTCAGACACATCATTCACAATGTACTATGTAAACAAAGGTACAGAAGCAGCACCAAGTTATGTATTCTTCGACAAAACCGACTTAGACAAAGCAGTATCATCAACAACAGATAAAACAGCATCAGGCTATGCACAAACAACAGTAGAAAAATACGAACAAGGCGTATGGTCAAATGCAACAATCATCAGAGATGCAAACAACAGAATTTCAGCAATTTCAACAGCAGATTTAGCAAGCGGAGAAACATTATCAGTAGCATCAACAACAGTAACAGATGACGCAGCATACGAAGATGCATACAATGAATATAAATATCAAACATATTTATACCAACAAGAAATGGAAAACATCAACGCACAAACATCAGTAATTCAAGCACAAGATAAGAAATTAGAATTAAGATTGAAACAATTAGATACAGAACAATCAGCAATTTCAACAGAAATGGAATCAATTTCAAGTGTAATCGATAAAAACGTAGATGATTCATTCAAAACATTCGCATAATGGATAACTCGAATAATCAAAAAAAAAATACATACAAGAACCGCCGAAACAGAAATGTTTCGGCGGTTCTGTTTAATAACATTTTTTACAAAATATAGTTTATTTATTGCTCCACTCTAATTTGTCATACCACTCTGCCGAATAAAACTACGATTACGTCATACCGCACTCCGTTGCGGTATCTATTTTTTGTAAAAGATACCGGAATAAATCCGGTATGACATAATGCGAGGGGTTGTTCCGTAGATTGAGTGAAACCCAACAAAAATAATAAAAAAGCCTCATTTCTGAGGCTTTTTTATTTATAGACGATTGTCTAAATTTATTAATGAATGGTAAGTAAAAATTTTCTATTATATATAATTTAATAATGATAGATTTGCTCTTTGTCCCATCATTGTGTAAGATGCTTGCATTGATTGATATGCAGAATACCAATCAGAAATAGCACTTGGCAAATCTGTATCTTGTAAGTTTGAACGTAATTTTGTTATATTCAATGAATCGTTTTCATAAGAAGTAAGCATATCGTCAAAAGTTGAACCAATTGCACCAACTTTTGTTTTGCCTGCAGTAACAGTGTTTACACTTTCATCAAGTTCGCCCATTGCATCTTTAAGAGAGTCTGTGTCAATGTTTGAACCGTCTTGGATTGATGCTTTTAATTTGTATAACGCACCAAAAGCACCATCTCCGCCGTTGTATGTAATTGTACCGTCAGCATTAGTTGTGAAATCTGCACTACCAAAGTAATCTTTGCCAATTAAATTGATTTGTTCAGTCTTGTTTTCTCCGATAATTGCATATCTTGCTTCGTCGTTTCCAGCATATTCAAGACCACCGTTTGCCCCAGCAGTATATGGTGGGGTTGTTGTTCTTGTACCGGCAAATAAATATTGGTCATCATATTGAGTGTTTGCAAGTCTTGTAACGTTATCAATAATTGAGTCAAGTTCTTGTTGGTATGCTGTAATTTGTTCTTCGCCAAGAGTTCCGTTAGCAATTTGCATAGCCAAGTCGTGAGCCTTGTCTAATTGGTCATTAATGCTTTTTAAAGTTGCATCAACTGTTGATAATTCATTATCTGCAAGTTCAATATTGTTTTTGTATTCGTCAATGTTGCTAAGTTCTTTATTTGCTTTAATAATACCTCTAGCCGCAACCGGATCTTCAATTGTAGAAGAAATTCTATCACCAGAAGTGATTTGTTGCGTAAGTTTGTTAAACTTCGATTGCGTGTTGTTTAACTGGTTTGCAAATGTTTTATTGACTTGATATGTTGAAACTCTTGTTATTGACATAGTTTATACCCTCATAATGCTTACAAAATCCGTTTTGTGTGCCTGTTTGAATTTTATGTACCCAGATTTACTAAGGTATCAAAAACTTCAACACATGCTGAGAATACTCTTGCTGAAGCATTGTATGCTTGTTGATAGATTATCATATTACTTAGTTCTTCGTCAAGATTTACACCTGTTTCTGAAAGAATTTGGTCGTTGATTCCGTCAACGATTCCACCTTGAATTTCAGCGTCGTTTGTTTTTTGTGCTGCTTCTAGTGCAAATTTTGTTCCAAGTGAAATGATATAATCATTTAATGTTAGACCACCTAATGCTCCCAATTTTTCGTTTTGAACGTTATACATTTCAAGGGCATTGTCGCCATTACCAACTGATTTTTCCCAACCAGTTACATTTGTATCAACTCTTGCTGCTGCAATTAAATCAGGGTTTTGTAGTATAGCATCATTGATAGTGATATTGCCTGCTGTAAAATCTGTTGAACCGTCGCCGATATTGAACAAGTTTTCTGTTGATTTTTCTAGTTGATCTGTTGTTCTGTTATATGAACATGGTGTACCTGTTCCGTTGTCTTTAGTTTGAAGTTCATTCATTTTTTCTGCAAATGCTTTTGCAAGAGCGTTAATGTCGTTCATTGCATCATCAAATGTAGAAAGGCTGTTCAAAGTTCCGCCTAAAGAACCCTCAGTGATACTATCTGTAATATCAACGGTATTTCCTGTGGCATTGTCTGCCACAATTCTGCCATTTGCAGTAATTTTAAGGTCTGTTTGAATTTCACAATGTTTGATTAAGTCAATATCACCAATTGATACATTTGCTGTGCCTGACGAATTGATACTTGTAGTTACATTTGCAAGACTAGAAATTTGAGATAACAATTGATCTCTTTGTGTTTTTAGTCCAGCATCATCTTTGTTAGTTAAAATTTGTTTATTTACACCTAACAACTGTTCAACGTAAGAATTAAGTTGATTTACATAAGTTCCTGCTTCTGATGATTCGGCAGATTCAATAGTTTGTCCATTACCAATTTTAGATTCTCTAAGTTTAGTAATGTTTGAACTCATTGCATTAAATTTATTTGCAACATTTTTTGCTTTTTGTGCGTAATTAACTCTTAAACTATAATCTGTCGGGTTTTGGTTTAAAGAGTTTGCTGTACTGAAAAAGTCATCTAAAGCATCACCAAGACCAGTACCTTTTAGTTCGTCCATAAGGTCTGCAATTTGTCCTGCAGTGTCTGCTTCTGACAACAAGCCTTGAAGTTTAGAGTTTTGAGTTCTATAGTAATTGTTTAGATAATCATTTGTAGCAGTTGTAATGCTTGCAATTCTTACACCTGCAAGAGAAGCGATTTGCCCACTAACGGTACCGTCTGTGGTGGCTGTTCTCATTTCAGCAAAATTTGCACGTTGTCTAACGTAGCCTTCGGTGTTTATGTTCGCAATATTATGAGAAACAACATTTAATGCTGCTTGATTTGCGTTTAACCCTGTTAGGGATATGTTCATTGCTTTGCTAATGGTCATCTTAAACTCCTTTTTAAGCTTCTTCCACTACAGAACCAATCGTAATTTTATTGGCTTCTATATTTTTTCCGTGCTGGTCGTAAGAATCCTTTTGCGAGCCTGCGGCACTTATTATGATATCTAATAGTTTATCTGACATAGTTAAACTATGCTTTAATAATTCCACATTTGCTTTCTCAACTAACGCTAATTCATCTGCAATGTTACGTATCTTTACTTTTTGTTGTTCATACACTTCTTCAAAATCTGGACATTCTTTTTGTGCAAGTTCAATCAATTCAGTAATTCTAACTGGTTCAAGTTCGTTTTCTTGACAGAATGTTTCACGTCTTTTGTTTAAGTTTGTAATGTATTTTACTTGAGCAACAATTTTTTCATCAACAAGTGCAAGCATATTTGTATCTTGTTTTAAAAGTGCTTGTTTTTTCTCTTTGTAAAAAACTAAAAGTTCTTCGTATGCTGAGATTGCGTTATCTATCATATTTGATATTTTTTTAAAAAATTGTTGTTCCATTTTTTCTCCATGTATATATAAATATATATTCTATTATATTATGTATTCAGCAATTACACTTCTTCCGTATGTTAAGCCGTATTTGATATCTTCGTTTGTTAGGTTGTCTTCGCCTGCAAATTTTGCATATTTGCGAATATCTTCAACATCTTGGTCTTTTAAAATTCTGTTGTTGTCTTTTAGGTCAACTCCGCTTGGTGTGTTGTCTTCAACTCTGAAGTTATCTTTTTTTAGTGCTTCTTGTGAGTTTTTAAAAGCGTTTACTGCTGTGAATACTTGTACTGAGTTTGATGCTCCTGCTGAAATTCCGTTTAACATATTTTATATCCCTTTTTTATTCTTAACCTTGTACGTATCTTTCCATTTGTTTGTAAATTTGGCTTGCAATTCCGATTGATGTGTGTGGACTCTTTGACATTTGTCTACTTACTTCTTGGAATACGTGATTTTTGAATGTGTCTACGTATTTTGATTCTCCGCCAAGCAAACCGCCTTCTCTATCAATTGTTTTATCCATCAAGGTCATCATTTTTGTCATAAACAAAGTTTCAAACTCTTGTCCAACCTTTTTTAATTGTTCTTTTTGTCCGCCTGATTCTTTGATGTTATTGAATATTTGAGTATCGTTGTTTACGATTCCGTTGTTATTCAATAAGTTTGCTGATATAGAATTTATTGAATTGTTCATTTCCCCACCCTTGTTTTTTACTAAATAATTTGTAAATCAGCCTGTAAACTTCCTGCTTTCTTTAATGCTTGTAAGATACTGATGATATCTATTGGTGCAACACCAATTGAGTTTAGAGCATTTACTAAGTCATTAAGATTGCTGTTTCCGTTCATTTTTACAACACTGCCTTCGCCTTTATCTACGCCGATTGCTGAATTAGAAAATCCAACTGTAGAGCCTTGTGCAAATGAGTTTGGTTGTGAAACATCGTTTGTTGTTGAAACTGTTACTGTTACGTTACCGTGAGCAACCGCTGCCGGTAGAAGTTTTACTTGAGAGCCGATAACAACAGTTCCTGTTCTTTCGTTTACGATAACTTTTGCTCGTTCTGCTGTTGGGCTTACTTCTAAGTTTTCAAGTATTGATAAAAATGCTACTCTGTCGTTTTGAAAAGCACTTGGAATTGTTACTTTAACTGAACTTCCGTCGATTGCTTTTGCTGGTGCAACTGCACTAATTCTTTGAGCAATTCTTGAAACCATTGTGTAATCTGAGTGGTCTAAAGATAATGTGATTGAAGTGTCGTCGCCGATTTCTGTATCAATATCTCTTTCCATAATCGCACCACCAGGGATTCTACCTGTTGTTGTGATTGCAGTTCTTCTCATTGAACCGTTTGCTCTTGCGTTTACACCACCAACTGAAACTGGACCTTGTGCAACCGCAACTGCTTCGCCGTTAGGGGCTTTCAAAATAGTTTGAACTAAAACACCGCCTTCTAAACTTTTTGCGTCTGCTAAAGTTGATACTGTAACATCAATTTCATCACCGTTTTTTGCAAATGGTGGAACGCTTGCTGTTACGATTACTGCTGCTGCTGAACCTTTTTGAATGTAGTTTTCTTGTTCAATTACAGTACCCAAGTTCATCAATAACATTTTGTTTGTTAATTGTGTTGAACGAGAGTTGTCCCCAGTCCCTGGAAGACCTACAACTAACCCGTAACCGATGATTTGGTTGTTTCTTACTCCTTTAACGTGAGTGATGTCGCCAATTTTTACGTTCGCTGCTTGAACTTGCATTGGTAGAACCAAACTCATCATCAATATTAAAATTAGTGCTGTTAATTTACTTTTCATTTCCCCATTTTCCTTAATTACTAGAATAAGTATTTGATTAATCTGTTTACAATACCTTCGTTTTGACCTCTTGATAGCGAACCTCTGCCTGATAGTGCGAATTGTAAGTTTGCTACTTTTGTTGATGAAATTTCGCCTGATGCGTTAATCCATCTTGGGTCGATTACCCCTGTTACGATTAAATCAACTCTTTCGTTGTTGTTTACTAATGTTTTTTTACCTTGTACCATCAAGTTGCCGTTTGATAATTGTTGAACAACTTGTGCTGAAATTTTGTCGCCGAAAGATAAAACTCTTTGTGAATTTGCTGAACTTTCAACTGTATTTTGTCCGCCGTAATTGTTTGGACTGTCAACGTTATAAAATGGTATCCAAGATTTCAAAACTGTTGTAAAGTTGTCTACTGTGTTAGAAGAACGGTCTGAACCGTATGACATTGTATCTGTACTGTTTAATTTTTCTTCTACAACAATTGAAACTAAATCGCCAATACCCATTGCTCTTACACCTGAAAATAATGATTTTGGTGAACTTTGTTGAGATGCACTCAATGTGAACAATGATTCAGCATTTACTGTATTGAATGTGCTGATTGCTGTTATTGCGATTAATGTTATTAATAATTTTCTTACCATTTTATTCCCCTTGAAGTTTTTTATATATTGATTAAGACTTTGTTTTCACCGATTACTCTTGCTTTGTATGTTCTTTTGTAGGTGTCGTTTTGAACATTTATGTAATCTCCAACCATTCCCTCGTTCAATGCTTTTCCGCTTACCATTATCATTACACCGTTGTTTTTGAAATATGCTTGAACTTCTGAATTTCTTTCGACATCTGGTTTTATTCTTACAAATCTTTTATCAATAATTTCACCTTCTCTAAACCATTTTTTTGTAATGATATTTTTGTTTCTCATCATTTCTGGAGTTAAGACGTAATCTAGTTGCATTGAAACTTCCATTCTTTTTGCTACTACATTTGCGTTTGATAGAAGTGATTCTCTTTCCATTTGAGTTCTTGCACAAAGTACATTTTTGTATGCTAGAGTTCTTACTTGTACAAGAAATTCTCTTTCGAGTTTTCCGTTTACATAAACGTGAACTTTTTTGATATCTCTTGGAACGAATTTGTCGAAGTTTGATGTTACAACAAATTTGATTTTTCCGTCTGAAACTGTCATTGTTCTGAATGGCATGTTTGAGATGATGATTTCCAAATCAGCATCTGTGTATTTTTTATTTTGAATACTGATTTGTTTTCTGACTTCTTCTCTTATAAAACTATCAGAATATGTTGCAGCAAGTACTGAATTTGCTGTTAATATTAGAGTTATTAATAATATTCCGATTAATTTTTTCACTTACCTATTGCCTTATGTTAAGTTGTTAGTCATTTGAAGAATGTCACTTGATGTTTTGATGATTTTTGAGTTAGATTCGAATGCTCTTTCTGCTTTGATTAGTCCGATTAACTCATCTACGATTTGAACGTTTGAACCTTCTAAGAAGTTTTGTTCTAATGTTCCCATACCTTCTTGTCCTGGAGTACCTTGAACTGCGTTACCTGAGGCAGAAGTTTCTTGGTATAAGTTGTGTCCGATTGATAACAAACCTGCTGGGTTTTGGAATCTTACTAATTGGAATTGTCCGATTTGTTGACTTTGAGTATTGTTTCCTGTTAATACTGTTACGTTACCGTCTTGTGAAATTGTAATTTCTCTTGTATCTGCAGGGAAAGTCATTGCCGGTTGAATTAGTAAACCATCGTTTGTACAAAGTTGACCAAGAGCATCAATTTGGAAACAACCATCTCTTGTGTAAGCCAATGTACCGTCTTCTTTCATTACTTGGAAGAAACCTTCGCCTTCAATCATAACGTCAAGAGGTCTGTCTGTGTTTATTGCAATACCAGTTGTAAAAATTCTTGTTGTAGCAGCAGTTTTTACCCCTAAGCCGATTTCAATACCTACTGGTTGGTATGTTCCTTGGTTTAACATTGCACCAGGATTTCTTGCTGTTTGGCTTAACAAGTCTTGAAATTCTAAACGAACTTTTTTGAAACCTGTTGTGTTTACGTTTGCAACATTGTTAGCAATTACGTCTAAGTAATTTTGTTGTGCTATCATACCTGTTGCTGCTGTTGTTAATGATCTTAACATT
>CAVFCO010000034.1:0-3640 GCA_963620955.1 Alistipes senegalensis
ATCTCTTTCAATATAAATATCTAAGAAAGTTGAAGTTCTACCGATACTCATTGCAGCACCGTTTTGCTCTTTAACTGCAGAAAGATAACCAAAATATAGCCATTGAATTGCTTCTTTTGCGTTACGAGCAGGTTGAGAAATGTCGAAACCGTAGATTTTACCTAGTTCAATCATTTGTTCAAGTGCGTGAATTTGGTCAGTGATTTCTTCTCTCAATTGAATACGTTCTGGACGCATTTCGCCTTCAAGAGATTTGAACTGTTCTTTTTTATCTTCAATAAGCCTGTTGATACCATAAAGAGCGATTCTTCTGTAATCGCCGATAATTCTGCCTCTACCGTATGCATCAGGAAGTCCCGTAATGATTGCGGCATGCCTTGCGGCTTTCATTTCAGGAGTGTAAACATCAAATACACCTTGGTTGTGAGTTTTTCTGTAGGTTGTGAAAATTTTTGAAACTTCAGGATCGACTTCGTAACCGTAAGATTTGCAAGAAGTTTCAGCCATTCTTATGCCACCAAAAGGTTGCATAGAACGTTTTAAAGGTTTGTCTGTTTGTAAACCGACGATTGTTTCTAAATCTTTGTCAATGTAACCAGCACCGTGAGAAGTGATTGTTGATACGATTTTTGTGTCCATATCAAGTACACCGCCATTTTCACGTTCTTGTTTTAATAAATCACAACATTCTTGCCAAAGTTTATTTGTTGACTCTGTTGCTTCTTCTAAAAAACTAGAATCTCCATCGTAAGGAGTGTAGTTTTTTTGAATAAAATCTCTAACATTAATTTCTTGTTGCCATTTTCCCCCAACAAAATCAGTTGTAGGGTACAACTTTTTTTCGACTAACGATGATGTCATAAAAATCCCCTTTATATTTCTAACTATTTATACAACTATCCGTAAGAAATATTATACAATATTTTTTGACAAAATACTAAATATGTAACAAAACATAAATTAAGGATTTATAAAGAACACAAAAAAGGGCTAGACATATTTTCAACATGCCTAACCTTTTTTTTTAAGCGAGTGTATTTTATTATTTTGGTTTTTCTTTTTAATTAATCTATCTTATTACTTACCGATTTCTGCAGCCTTTAGAGCCATTGCTTTTGTGATATTCATTACTGCCAAGTTGGCTTCGTATGCACGTTGTGCCATCATTGCGTCTGCGATATCTACCATTGCGTTTACGTTTGAACTTCTAATATATCCGTTTGCATCTGCATCAGGGTGTCCTGGTTTATAGATTCTTTCCCCTGGAGTTGGGTCTTCTACAATACCACCGTATGATACACCACCTTGTAATGCACCAGTAGAACCTAAACCGAATGTTCCGTCTTGCATGTTATTTAAAATTGCTCCGAAACTATCACTTTTGATTGTATTCAACACTGGAATTTTTCTTACATAGTTTGGAGTGTCGATGTTCGCAATATTCTTTGCGTGAATGTCTAATCTGTTACCGTGTGCTTTTAAGGCGTTTGAGCCTATGTACATTGAATCTAAAATACCCATTTTTTACCTCGCTTTGCTTTTGAATTAATAACTATTATATATATCGTTATCTTCCTACGTTAAGTGCAGTTTTCATCATAGAAATTACATTAGACATACGACGTGTTGCCATTGTATAAATTAATGAGTTTTGTTGCATGCCTATTAATTCGTCTGCTACGTTAACCCCAACTTCTTCACCTTGGTCAACAATGCTTGATGTTCCCATTTCTTTTGAAAGTCTTGTTTCCATTGGACCATTTGCATTGCCTAATACTGTTGCAAAGTTAATATCTTGACGCACGTAATTTGGTGTATCTACGTTTGCAATGTTTTCTGTTAAAAGTTTTTGTCTTTTTGCTACAAGTCCTAAAACTTGTGATGTTCTTGAAAAACTATCTACTGGATTGAATGAAACCATTTTATATTACCTCGCTAATTTTGTTTGTTACTAAGATTCTCTGATGTTAATTGATTTGTTATACATATCGTCTGTTACTTTTAAAACTGACATACTTGCTAGCATTGAAGCATTTAGTCTTAACATATCGTTAACTGATGTATAAACATTTGTATTTGAGTTTTCTAAGTAATGTTGTTTAATGTAATTGTGATTTTTTAATAACTTAGGTTCGCCTGATTCTGCTGTTTGCCAAACTCTGTTACCTTGAGTGTCTTGTTGAAGTCCTTCCATACAATCAAATTGAACTAGAGGAATTGTTCCTAAGCATTTACCTTTGCTATCTGTTGCTGAATCGTAAGTAAAAACTCTACCGTCTTCTTTGATTTGGAACTTGTATAAGTTTGGTGGAAGTTTAATTCCTGCTCCAACAATCCAGTTATCGTTTGTTACTAAGTAACCGTCTTTACCTCTTTTGAAAGAACCATCTCTTGTGTAAGCAACTTCACCTTCTGGAGATACGATTGGAATAAAACCTTCGCCGTCGATTGCTACATCGTATGGATTTGATGTTACTTTCAAAGAACCTTTTTGATAATCTGTTCTTAATGCTCCTGAAACATAACCGTCGTCTGATAAGATTTGTTCAAAACGAACTGCTTTGTAACCGTTTGTGCTGTAATTTGCGAAATTGTTACCAACGTAACCTAATCTTTCGAACATGCTACTTGCGTTATTAATATTTTTTCTGATTATACCTTGTAAGTTATACATAATTATTACCTCGCTATATTTTATTTATTATGCTTGACCCAATTGGCTGATTGTTTTTTGAAGATTTGAGTTTTCGATTAAGAACATTTGTCTGTTTGCTTCGAAAGTTCTTTTGATTGGCATTAAACTCATAAATTCATTTTGTAATGCTACGTTTGAACATTCTGTGTAACCTTGTTGAACTTGTGGGTTTACGATGCCTACACCGTTTGAATCAACGATTCCGAGATTTGCAACGTGTTTTAGTTTTTTAGATTTGTTATCAAAAATACTAATTGCACCTCTAGTATTAACTACGACATCTTTCATTCTTTCTGGAAGAATATTGAACTTAATTGGTACACCTGTATTAGATAAAACTTTGTTTCCTTCCAAATCTAAGAAGTTACCATCAACGTCGATTTTAAAACGACCATCACGAGTCATTCTAACACCGTCTGGAGTTTGGATTTGGAAATAACCTTTAGAAGCCATTGCTAAATCTAATGGGTTTTCAGTCATTGTAATTCTACCAACAGTGTCGTCAATAACAGTAGAAAGACCGTCAACACCAAGAAATTCGGTAAAAGATGAAACAACAGGTTCTCTACGTTGATATCCAACTTTATCAAAGCCATTAACGTTACTACTAACGTTAGACATTAATGCAGTTTGAACTTGCATAGCACGAATTGCTGTTTTTAAACCATTTTCGTTAAGTTGAACTCCGCCATTAATTTTCATAGTTACCGCCTCGCTTCTCTTATTCTCATGATGTATATCGGTTAAATTCAAGTGATTTAGAGTAAAATATATAAATCTCATCTGAATAGTGGATTTTGTCATATATTTAATGACAAATTTTAAAAAGTCAAAATTTTTGCTTGACATATTTTTATTTCCTTATTAAAATAGAAAGTATCATAAGTGATGCCGGCATAGCTCAACGGTAGAGCAACGGTTTTGTAAACCGTAGGTTGTAGGTTC
>CAVFCO010000035.1:0-16278 GCA_963620955.1 Alistipes senegalensis
TTTTATTATTGCAGTTCAAATATTGATAAATATCTCTGTTTTCTATTTCAGATTCTTCGTAAACACATGCAAGAATGTTGATTTTTTTGATTTCATTGAACAATTTTATTGCAGAAATATTATTCATTTTGATTTTTGCCCAGTATTCGTGAAGTTGAATAAACATTGGGTGAAGTTTTTCTTCGTCGGTCATTCTTTCATATTTTACAAGTTTTTCGTAAATGATTTTTTCATATCCGTGTAAGTGGATTTTTGTGTGTTTTCCGAAGAATAAATATCTTTTTTTGATAAGTTCAATTGCGTGGTTATTCTTTTCGTTTGTGAATTTATAGCATTCGCAAAGTGCGTGCAACAACAAACTGAATTGAATAATACGCTTCATTCCATCAACAACAAGATAAGAACGGCTAGAAGTTTTTTGTAAAAACATTATCCCGTCGATGATTGGCTCTTCCAAATCTGAATTTTCTAAAATGTTTTCTAATAAATCAGCAGGGGCTTGATATTCTCCTGAATAATCAGTTGAATAAAGCACCTGCGATTTGTTTAAAAGTTCTAATAAATTTAATGATTTAATTTCCATTTTATTTTTCGATTAAACTGTTAGCATAAATCCGCCTGCTTCGGCATTTTTAAGATTTTCGCCATCAATTTTTGCTCTTAAGTTTTTGATGTATTTGTATACATAATCTCTTGGTAAACTTAATAATGTTGCTAAGTCTTTAGCATAAACAATTTGGTTTTTGTTTTTCAAGAAATAATCAAATACAAGTTGTTCTCTGTCTGTTAAAGCCTTTTTAAATACGATTTGAACTTCTTCTTTCAAAGAACTTGGTTCAATGTTTTCAATGATAGGTTTTGCTTTTGTTTCTTTTTTTGCTTCTTTAACAACAGGTTTTACTTCTGCTTTTTTAACTTCTTTTTTTACTGCTTTTGCTGGAGTTTCACTTGAAATTTTTGAAGAAGTCATTTGTTGTTCTTTTTCAATAGCACGTTGTGCAATAGAGCCAATTCTTTCTGCTCTTGAAACAGAAACTTCTGATGATGAAGATGTATAAGGTTTTCCTTTTAATACGATGTCTACTAAGTCGTTAGTGTGTTTTGCTTCTTCGATTTGTTTGCCTAGTCTTGCGGCAAATTCTTCTAGTGTAATCTTTTCCAATGAACTTCTCCATTGTTTGATTTCTTCTTTAGTCAAATATTCTGACATTATATCTCCTTGTGTGATTTGTGATTTGCTATTTAATCCCGCTTAATTATAAATTTATCATGAAAAAAAGCATTAGAAACAAAATATTTCATAACGTAAACTTTTATTTGCATTAGTTTACAAATACTTGAAAATTCATGCTTTGAGGCATGTTCCACTCTATTTTTGAGTTTGTAAAAAACTTAACCTTTTTTCTTTTTACTTTTACATGTAATATAATATACATGTCATGAAAAAATTTGTGTTTTTTAATAAATTTAAAGATGCTGTAATCATTACAAATCAAGAGAAAGAGGTTGTTTTTATGAACAATTCTTTCAAACGTGTTTTTAATGACTACAGAGATTTTAAACGTTTTTCGCACAAATTGAATTTCGATTTTATCCCTCTTGAGGTTGAAGATGCTTCTGCATTTATGCCTATAAACCAAGTATTTACAACAATGGAGGATTTTAGTGCTTTAGTAAGTTATCAAAAATCTTCTGGAGATTTGTTATATTTTAACCTTTCGGCTTATCGCAGAGCAAGTTATGTGATAATGCTTTTTTCTGATGTTACTGCAGAAATTGAATTAGAACGTTTGAAAAAAGATAAAGAAAATTTAGAAAAAAATTACGAAAAAACTCTTGCTGAAGTTACTCAACTTAGAAAAACAGCCCGCTCAAATCAGGCTCAAGCGGTCAAAATGACGCTTATTAACAAGATTTCAAATATCATTAGAGAATCAATTGATTCAGATAAAATTTTAAATTCTGCACTGAAAGAATTAGCGACAATGTTTGGTGCATTTCGTTCGTATTATGCATCGATACAGGAAAATTCTTTTAAAATTGATTATGCTTTTGGAAAAAATAAAAAAGATTTTATCGGAAAATCTATAACTTTTGGCGACAATGTTTTTAAACAACTTTTAGATAAAAAAACAGTGTCATCAATGAGTTTTAAAGAGTTTAACGAGGCTGAATTGTTTGATGTTGCAATGATGAGGGTTATTTTACCGATTTATCATTTGAATAATTTGCTTGGTGTTATTGTTTTAATTAGTAACAAAAAAAGAGATGTAACAGATGAGATAGACGTTTTAGAAAGTGTTTCTGCCCAATTGGGTAATGCGGTTGCTCAAGCAAAATTGTATGAGGATAACGTTAAAACCGTTGCAGAACTTCAAAAAACGTTGAAAGAATTGAAAGATACTCAATTGCAACTTATAAATTCAGAAAAAATGGCATCTTTAGGTCAATTGGTTGCCGGAATTGCCCACGAAATCAATACTCCATTTGCGTCAATCAAATCAAACAATTCGATTATGTCAAAATTAATAAAAAAAATGGAAGATAATGACATAAAAGAAATGTTTGCAGAGATAAATTCTATTGATAGTGTTGCGGTTGAACGTATTCACAACCTTGTAACCTCTTTGAAAAAGTTTGTACGACTTGATGAGGCGGAACTTCAAGAGGCAGATATCAATAAGGAACTTGATTTGACACTTGCTCTACTTCATCATGAAACAAAAAATAAAGTCGAAATTATCAAAAATTATGGCGATATTCCGATGATAAAATGTTACCCAAATATGCTAAACCAAGTGTTTATGAATATTTTAGTTAATGCATGCCATTCAATTGAAACCAAAGGAACGATTGAATTATCGACAAAAGTTGAAAACAATAACCTAGTTGTTTCAATAAAAGACTCTGGAAAAGGTATTAAAAAAGAACATTTGGACAAAATTTTTACAGCAGGATTTACAACAAAATCTGCAGGAGTTGGCACTGGCTTAGGTTTGGCAATTTCACAAAAAATTGTCGCTAAGCATAACGGCGAAATACATGTATCTAGTGAATTTGGGCATGGTGCAGAATTTAACCTTTCTATACCAATTGCTTAATATTTCTTAATGGGTATTTTCTTGCAGATATTAAATATGCATATTATTAATTAAACAATTACTACGAATGTATGAAAAATTGTTAAAAAAGCAAGACAAACTTCAAAAAAAATGTTAATATAAAAACATAAAGTGTCTGGTTTACCCTTAAAAAAGCGTAAAGGCTTAAACCCAGTCATGACATGGGTAGTGCATGTTTTACATTTAGTTAACAATGCTTAACAATTGATTAGAAAAAGGCAATTTTTTTTGAAGAAAAAACTTTAATAGAAATATAGGTACATAAGAATTATTACGTCGGAGGCAATTTTTAATGACTATCAGTGTGAATAGCAAGAAAAAACAAGTTAAAAAAACATTTGAAGAATTGATTACAGATTTACAAACAAGCAACTCAGAAAAAGTCAGATATAATGCTGCTAGAATTCTCGGAGAAATGGGTGAATCAAAAGCAGTCGAACCTTTAATCGACGTATTGAAGAATGATAAAAATGGTTCAGTTCGTCTATATGCTGCAAGAGCATTGGGTGAATTGGGTGATACAAAAGCAACAACTTATTTGATTGAATCTCTTAGAGAAGACCGCAATGTGGACGTTAGAGTTCGTGCTGCTCGTGCATTAGGCAGATTGGGTGGCGAAATCGTTGTTGAACCTTTGGTTGAAGCATTGAACGATGAAAATCCTCAAGTTTGTATTACAGCAACTGAAGCCTTGATTGAAATTGGTGATGTTGCAACAGATGCTTTGATTGCATCTTTAGACCATGAAAAAGTTAATGTTCGTTGTGATGCAACTCGTGCATTGGGCGAAATCGGTAATAAAAAAGCCGTTGATAAATTGATTAATATGCTATTTGACGAATGGGTTAATGTAAGAATTTACGCAGTAACTTCATTAGGCAAATTGAATGATACAAAAGCAGTTCCTGCATTGATTGATGTTATGAAAAAACATGATGAAAATGAATTGGTTAGAGCAGGTGCAGCAGCAGCATTAGGTGTTCTTCGTGACCAAAGAGCATTACTTCCATTAAGAGAATTAATTATGGAAGCAGATGAATTAGGTGAATTAGAAGACACTGCATTGAAATCATTCAAGAAAATTATGTCTGCAAATTGGCAACAAATTCCAGGTGCTCAATTACAAAAGAAACCTGTAGCAACATTTTAATTAAAATAATTGAGAATTGAGAAGAAAAAGAGCCTTAGTTTAACTGAGGCTCTTTTTATATGCGTACATACAGAATAAGGAAAAATTACTAATCTAAAATTTTTATTGATGCACCGTTGCTAAATCCATAATTATTTTCTACAAAATTGCCGTTGTTATCGTAATATCCGCTTTTGTATCCGTATGGATTGCTGTCAAAACTTGAATTATACGATGGTGTGTAACCTGTCATTTGACCGCCGGAAAAGAAATTTCTTACAGAATTAAAAAATCTTCGTTTTGGGTAATAACTATTGTAGTAAGGGTTATTATAATATTGATTTGGATAATAACGGTTGTAATTTGTGTAATTGTTGTTATTATAATTTCTGTTGTAATTATCGTAATTGTTTCGGCGATAATGTCTTGGGTTATAGTTATAATTTTGTGGTGGTGGCGGTGGTGCAAAATTGTTAAAATTTGGCGGTAATGGGGTAAATGTTTTAAAACTTGATGCTGCTAAGCAATCTGGGGTTAACAAAGCAAGAAAAACAAGTGATATAATGAATTTTTTCATAAAATACTCCTTTGATTATAGAATTTTAGTAAGAAATTTTGTTAAGCACATTGCACGAGTGGTTAGTTTGGGGTAAACTATTTTTATGACTACAAAACCAGAATTATTAATGCCAGCAGGCAATTTAGAAAAATTAGAATATGCCGTAAGATACGGTGCTGATGCTGTTTATTTAGGTGTTGTCGATTTTAGTTTACGTGCAATGCGTAAAGGCGAATTGATTACAATGGAAAATCTTAAACAAGCAATTGATTTGGCTCATTCGTTGGGTGCAAAAGCCTATTTAACATTGAATATTTTTGCGTTTAACAATGATATCACTTTGCTTGAAAGTGTTATGGATAGAATAAAAGAGTCAAATCCAGATGCGATAATTCTAAGTGATATGGGTGTTTTCAGAATTGTTAGAAAATATATGCCTGAAACTCCTGTACATGTTAGCACTCAGACAAATACGTTAAACTATGAAGCCGTAAAATTTTGGCAAGATTTGGGTGCAACTCGTTCGATTTTGGCTCGAGAATTGCCTATTAAAGATGTTGCAGAAATCAAAAAACGTGTTCCTGATATGGAATTGGAAGTTTTTGTTCACGGCTCTCAATGTGTTTCTTTCTCTGGTCGTTGTTTATTGAGCGACTATATGACAAATGGCGAAAGAAAAGCAAATCACGGAAACTGTGCTCAACCTTGCCGTTGGAGTTACAAACTTTTGGAAGAAACTCGCCCAGGGCAATATTACGAAATTGAACAAAATGAACGTGGTACTCACATTTTGAGTCCAAAAGATTTGTGTTTGGTGGAATATTTACCTGATTTGATTGACGCAGGTGTTGATTCTTTAAAAATTGAGGGTAGAACAAAGAGTTTGTACTATGTTTCTGCAGTAACAAAAGCATATAGAAATGCGATTGATGAAGTTATGAGCGGAAAAACAGACGATTTACATAAATATTTCTTAGAACTTAAAAAAGTCGGAAATAGAGGTTATACTCAAGGTTTTTACTTAGGTAAAGAAAATAATAACTCTGAAAGTTATAGTTATGATATTTCAAAAGGTCTTGCCGGTTCAGATTTCCTATGTGAATTTTGGGATAAAAAAGACGATAGTTACCTAGTTAAAACAAAAAATAAATTCTTAAAAGGTCAAGAAATAGAAATTATTTCGCCTGATGAACAATATTTTACAAAAGCAATTGAGATTAAAAGTGTAAAAACTGGTGAAGAATTAGATGTTGCAAACACTAATGACGAATTGCTAATCAAATTCGAACAAGCACCAAAGAATTACAAATACGCAATTGCAAGAACAAAGGAGATTAAAAACGATGATATTACGTCCTAATAAAATTGTTAAAAATATATATGAAATTACACCTGAAATGTTAAAAGAAATGGGTGTTCACGCATTATTGTTGGATTTAGACAGTACTGTTATGAAATCAAAATCTGGCGAATTTACACAAGAAACTATGGAATGGTTTGATAAATTCAAAAAAGATTTCTATATGGCAATCGTTACAAACAATCATAACCAAGAATATATTGAAAAAGTTTGTGCAAACGCACCTTGTAAAGTTTATTGGGGAGCAAACAAACCTTTCTCAAGAACTTTGAAAAACATCGTAAAAGGTTTATTTATGCAACCAAAACAAGTCGTAATGGTTGGTGATAGACCTTTGACAGATATTTTGTCAGGTAAAATTGCTGGCACAAAAACAATTCTTGTTGGTTCAATTGATGCAAATGAAAATATCATTGTAAGAACTGCAAGATTTATCGAAAGATTAACTATTTGTAGATTTTAATCCCACAAAAGGGGGTAAAACTTTACAGCAGTTTTTGTTTGCGGTATATTCAGCGTATGAAAATTATTATTTATGGTGCAAGTGAATTTGGTTATTTGATTGCTAATGAGTTTTATCAACAGCATGATGTAACTGTGATTGACAGTGAAGAAAATAAATCTGACGAATTTGATAAATTAGATATCAGTTTTGTATGCGGAAGTGCGTCAGATATAGATGTTTTACGCAAAGCAGAGGTTAAAAACTGCGATGTATTTATCGCTTGTACTCCAGAAGACGAAACAAATATTGTGGCTTGTGTTGTTGCAAAACGTATTTCAAAAGCAAGAACAGTTTGTTTTGTTTCTAAAAAAGAATACAAAAGAACTTTTAATGCAATAAAAGAAGTTTCAGAGGTAAATATTCCAAGCACAATTGATTCAATTATTTGGCCGGAAGAACTTTTGACAGAAGAAATTTTTAGAATTATCACAGTTGCAAAGGCTTTGGACGTTGAAAGTTTTGCAAACGGCAAGGCAAAATTGTTGGAATACAAAATCGAAAAAAACTCTGTGCTTGTAGATAAAAAAGTTAAAGATTGCGAATTTCCAAGCGAAACCTTGATTGTAGGGGTTAATAGAAATAGCGAATTGTTTGTTCCTTATGGTGAAACAATTTTGAAAGAGGACGACAAAGCAATATTTATGGGCTCTGCACACTCTTTGGATATTTTGGCAGGTAAATTTTTCCACGATAAAAATGTGTCTAAAACAGTTACTATCATTGGTGGTGGTAATGTTGGTTTAATGCTTGCAAAAGATTTGGAAAATTTAAAATTTAAAGTAAAAATTATCGAAAAAAATGCAAAACGTTGCGAATATTTGTCAGAAGTTTTGTCAAATTCTTTGATTTTAAATGCAGACGGAACAAATATGGCACTGTTAAACAATGAAGATATTGCAGATTCCGATGTTGTAATTAGTGTTACAAACAACGATGAAAAGAACTTATTATGTTCGCTTTTGGCAAAACGTTTGGGTGTAAAACGTGTAATTTCAAAGGTTATAAAGTTGTTCAATATTCCTTTGTTTGAACAAGTTGGTATTGATATTGCCGTTTCTACTAAGTTTGCGGCTTTACATGAGGTTAAAAACCAATTCAGCGATAGAAACGTAGGTATTTTGGCTACTGTTGAACAAGGCAGAGGCGAAGTTATTGATATTGTTATTCCTGATGGTTTTGAAACTAAAAAACTTATGGAATTAAGATTACCAACCCGTGCTGTTATTGGTATTGTAAACCGCAAAAAACACGTTATTATTCCAAAAGGCGACACATTGATTATGGGTGGCGATGAGATTATCATGTTTACGAAAAACGAAGATGCTCAAAAAATTAAGGAATTTTTTAAGGTAGGTTAGAATGAGATTAGGATATTTACTAAATTCAATCTCTCTAGTCTTGATTTTTACAGGCTTTGTGGCTTTTTTGCCAATAATTGTTGCGTTGTGCTATCAAGATTTTAATTCGGCTATACCTTTTGTTATTGCAGGTGTTTTTGCTTGTTTAAGTGGATTGACTTGCAAACTTCTTTTGAATAAATTTTTACCGCAACAAAAAATGACAGATATTAGAAAATCGGAAGGACTTGCGATTGTATTGCTTTCTTGGATTGCATTTTCAATAGTTGCTTCAATTCCTTATTTGTTTTTCGGACTAGGATTTATCGACTCATTTTTTGAAGGAATTTCAGGTGTAACAACTACTGGTGCAACAATTTTGACACATTATGACTATCCAAAAGCCTTGTTTTTCTGGAGAGCATTATCTCAATGGTTAGGCGGTATGGGGATTATAATCCTGTTTATTGCGGTTCTACCTCAATTTGCGGTTGCAGGTCGTCAAATGTTTTTTGCAGAAGCCCCTGGGCCAACAGAGGACAAACTTACTCCAAGAATTAAAAACACTGCTTCTGCTTTATGGGTTTTGTATACTGCGTTTACGCTAGTTCAAATTTTGCTTTTGGTATATTTTAAAATGCCATTATTCGATGCAATTTGTAATTCATTTTCAACAATTTCATCTGGTGGCTTTTCTCCAAATGCCCATTCAATAATGGGTTATAACTCACTTGCAATAAATTGGGTTGTAATTGTGTTCATGTTTTTCTCAGGTTGCAACCTTGCTTTAGTTTATAGATTTTTAAGCACTTTTAATTTAAAAATGATATATAGAAACGAGGAATTTAAGACATATTTAACTCTTATTTTGTTGGTATCGCTTGCAATTTTTGGATTATTGTTCTTAAACTCTCATCAATACACATTTAAAACCTTTACTGATTGTGTGTTTACCGTACTAAGTATTATGACATCAACAGGTTTTGTTTCTTGCGATTACCCAACTTGGTCGATTTCGGCTCAAGTATTGTTGTTTATTGTAATTATTTTTGGTTCTTCCGCAGGTTCAACTGGTGGTGGTATCAAGATTGTAAGAGCATTGATTGTTTTTAAATATTTGAAAAGAGAATTGTTAAAACTTATGCACCCAAACGCAGTTGCAACAATTAAAATAAATAATGTAACTGTTGCTCCTGATATTATCTCGCAAATTATTGCGTTTGTAATGTTTTATATTGCGATATTCTTTATTAGCGGACTTTGTGTTTCTGTAATCGAAAATGACTTTGTTGTTGGTTTTGCAGGTTCAATGTCAACTTTGAGTATTTTAGGGGTAAGTTTTGGACATGTAATCGGTTCTGCCGGTGATTATGGCACTTTATCACCAATTACAAAAATAATTTTTATGTTTAATATGATTGTTGGACGTTTGGAATTAATTCCTGTGTTGATTTTATTAAACAAAGATTTTTGGTCATTAAAAAAATAAGGAGAAAATTTTATGAAATTTCATACAGAATACTTGTGGTTCTGCACTGAACACGAACACGACTATATCAATATTACTGATGAAGTAGAAGAAATTTTGCACAATAGCGGAATTAAAGACGGTATGATTTTGGTTTCTGCAATGCACATTACGGCTGGTGTTTATGTAAACGATGCTGAAAGTGGCTTGATTCACGATATTGAACATTGGTTAGAAGATGTTGCACCTGCAAATCCAAATTATTTACACCACAGAACTGGTGAAACAAATGGTGATGCTCACTTAAAGAGTCTTGTTATCGGGCATGAAATTATTGTCCCTGTTACAGACGGACGTTTGGACTTTGGACCTTGGCAACAAATTTACTACGCAGAATTTGACGGAATGCGTAGAAAACGTGTAATCGTAAAGGTTATGGGCGAATAATTAGCCAAAAAGTTTAAAAGCATTATAAGAACTTCTTACAAGCGGTGCAATTTGATATTTCTCAAATCCCGCTTGTTTTGCTAATTCGTTCAAATGTTCAAATTCTTCTTCTGTATAGTACTTGTCAATTTCAAGATGTTGTTTCGACGGTTGAATGTATTGTCCAACGGTTAAAATATCGCAACCAACTTCACGCAAATCTGCAAAAGTTTGCTTGATTTCGTCCTCTGTTTCGCCTAAACCTACCATTAAACCTGATTTTGTAGGTATATCAGAATTTTCTTTTATATATTTTAAAACTTCTAAAGAGCGACGGTAATTCCCTTGTGGACGTGCTGTTTTGAACAATCGCTCAATTGTTTCAATGTTGTGGTTAAAAACGTCAGGACGTGCTTCAATTATAGTGTTTAACGCATCTTTATCACCCTTGAAATCAGGAGTTAGAATTTCTATTTTTGTGTTTGGTGAAATTTTTCTAATTTCTTCAATTGTCTGTGCAAAGTGATTTGCACCACCGTCAGGTAAATCGTCACGAGTTACAGAGGTTATAACCGAATATTTTAAACCTAATTCACTCACCGCTTTTGCAAGTTTTTGTGGTTCTTCAGGGTTTAAAGGTTCAGGCTTTTCACAACCAATGTTGCAATAACGACAGTTACGAGTACAAACTTTGCCCATAATCAAAAAAGTTGCAGTATTTTTTTGATAGCATTCGTTTTTGTTTGGACAGCGAGCATTTTCACAAACAGTGTTTAAACAGTTGTGTTTTAAGATGTTTCTAACTGTTTTTGTTTTTTCTGTATCAATAATTTGTCGTTTTAAATAGTCTGGAAGTCTTTTCATAGTCCTAAAATACTTTCATAAATCCCCTCTGAATAAGTAGGGTGTGCAAAGCAGACTTTTTTGAAGTCTTCTATACTTATTTCATTTTGCATAGCAATTGCAAACTGGTGAATCAATGCTGAGGCTTCTTTTGAAATTATGTGAGCCCCAATAATCTTGTCTTCGTATGTCAAAACCTTGATAAATCCTTCAATTTCATTGTCGCAGTGTGCTTTTCCCAATGCTCTTATTGGATAAACTGATTTTTGGTAACTTCCTGCCGGCAAATCTTGTTCGTTTGCACCAATCCAAGCGATTTCAGGAATTCCATACACAACACTTGGTACAAAAACGTTATCAAAACGAATACCTGAAACTAAGGCTCTTGCTTGGTACATGGCAAAATTTGCTAACATTAATTGACCACAAGCATCACCAATAATGGTTGCTTTGCCGTTTAATTCTGGTTTTGTAATGTTTCTGCCGATTGCAACAAGTACAAAATCAGGGTTTAAGACTTCTCCATTTGAAAGAGTAACCCGTTTATTTTCAATTTTTTCAATAGTTGTAGATGTTTTTAAGTTTATTTTTCTAACCTTAAACATTCTTTCGATATATTTTGAAACTTCTTCATCTGCAACCGCTAAAGGTCTTTGAGCGGCTTCGATTACAGTTACGTCGCATTCCATATCCTTGAAAATTCTAGCCCATTCAATGCCCTCAGCCCCTGCACCAACGATTACTACGTTTTCAGGTTTTTGTTTTAATTCAAATAAATCATCAGAGTTTAAAATGAATTCGTGGTCAAACTCGTAACCCTTTAGACATCTTGGTTCTGAACCGGTTGCAACGATTATTTTTTTGCATTCATAAGTTTCGCCGTTTGCTTCTATTTTGTTATCTTCAAGGACTTTTGCTTCGTGTTCAATAATATCAACACCTTTGGTCTGCAAAGATTTTGTTAATGCGTTTCTTAATGTTTCAACGACCTTATTTTTACGTTCCATTACTTTTTCAAAATCAACTTGAACATCGTTTGCTAAAATTCCAAGATTTTCTGCATTTTTAACTTCTTTGTAAAGTTCAGCGGTATACATAATTGTTTTTGTTGGAATACAGCCTTTGTTTAAACAAACTCCACCAATTTTGTCTTTTTCAAATAACGCAACTGAGAGTCCTTTATCTGATGCCAAAAGTGCTGCGGTAAATCCTGCAGGGCCTGCTCCGATAATGCCGTAATCGTAAACTTTGGTCATTTAATTCTCCTATCTTGTGTAAACTCTTGCTAAACGGGCTTTTAAGTGACATAAAATTTCATAATGTATTGTGTTCATTGCATTTGCCCAGTTTTCAATAGGTAAATCTTCGTCTAAAAGTGTAATTGTGTCGCCCGTTTTAGCATCAACTCCAGTGATATCAAACATCATTTGATCCATTGCAACGTTACCGACTTGTTTTACTTTTTGACCGTTTAATCTTCCATAAAATTTATTTGAAATTGAGCGTGGAATACCGTCTGCGTAACCCAATGGTACTGTTGCAATTGTTGTTGGTTTATCTGCAACAAATGTGTGTCCGTAACTTACTCCGTCGCCTTTTTCTATTTCGTGAATATGTATAATTCTTGTTTTTACTGACATTGCTTGTTTTAAATTTATTTTTCTCGCTTCTGGAATTAAATCAGGGTAAAGTCCGTATAGTCCAATACCGCCTCTAACCATATTTGAGGTACATTTGTACACATTGCTTGTGATAATTCCTGCAGTGTTTAAAATGTGTAAAAGTAATTCGTCAGTGTTTACTTGTGAAATAATATTTTCCCAAATTTCAAGTTGTTTTTGAGTTTTTTCGTAATTTTCAGCATTTGCAAGATGTGAGAAAATGCCTTTTAACTCCATACATTCCATTGATTGAACTTTTTTGATATATTCAACGGCATCTTTTGGCGAAACGCCAATTCTATTCATACCTGTATCTAGTTTAATATGTGTTTTTACAGGAATGCCAGTTCTTTCGTAAGTTTTTTGACAAAAATCAATATGTTCTTGTGTAAAACTTGTTACCGTAATATTATGTTCTACTGCTGTTGATAAAGCCCAAAATGGTACCGCACCCAAAACTAAGATGTCTGCATCAATTCCGTTTTCACGTAAATTTAATGCTTCGTCAATTGAGGCAACCCCAAACATATCAACTCCAAAAGCAAGCAAAGTCGGTGCAAGCATTGCTGCTCCGTGTCCGTATGCGTCTGCTTTTACGACAGCAAGGAATTTCATGTCATCTGGAACACACTTTTTTAATTCCTTGATATTGTTTGAAACGTTGTCGATATTTACTTCTACCCAAGAATCTCTGTGGGCATTAATATTTGATGTTCTTGAAATTTTCATAGCAAATTAAGTATAGATTATTTTTCATCTACTTTCAAGTATTTAACAAAATATGCACAAAATGCCGGAACTATTCCCGCAATAAACAACATTTGCAAAATACCGAATTTCTGAGCCATAAATCCTAAGCCACTTAACAAAACTCCGACAACTCCCCAACAAAAACCGTTCAAAAATCCACCAATAATACTTTTGTATTGTGGTAATTCTTTTTGTGCCAAAACCATTGTGATTGGAGTTGCAAGCATTAATACAAATGCCATTAAAACAAAGTCTATAAGTGCAAGTACAGGCAAGATTTTGTATGTAAATACGAAAATTGTCATCAAAACTGGCATTGATAACATTGAAACATAGATAATTTCTTTTGTTCCAAGCCATTTTTCAAATTTAGGGCTAACTAGTGAACCAATTCCACCTGCAAGCATAAATGCAAACAAAGCAGTTCCGATGTAGAATGCACTGTGTCCAAAATCTTTCCATAAGAATGGAAGTAAAATTGCACAACTGCTTGAAATTAAGGCTTTCATTATTGAAATTAAAATAAGAATTTTAATTTGTGTATTAGAAAAAATTGCACTGAAAACTTTTACAATATTTTTCTTTTCTGTTTTTTTATCAAGGTTAGAAACTTTTGGAACGCAACCAAACATTGCTAATGCAAGTAAAATCCCAGGAATTGCGGTGTATATTATTTTTTCTAATCCAAAATATTCTGCAACACTTGCTGAAATCATTGGTCCAAATGAGTAACCAATAGAGCCAAGACTTAAAAATATTCCCATATTTTTTGTGAAATCTTCTTTTGTAAATCTAACTACAAAGCCAATTCCTTGTGGGTGAAAAATACTTACACCAAGGCTTCCTGCGATTATAAATATTGATAATGCTAAAAAGTTGTTTGCACAAGATGACAATGGGTAGAATATTGAAGCCAAAAGTAATCCCCAGAAAATAAACCCTCTTTTAGAGATACTATCAGCAAAAAATCCAAAAATAGGTTGAACTAATTGCGAAAATAATTGAGAAATACTCATCAAAAGTGCTGCAACACCCATTGAAATTCCAATTTTTGCTGCAATAAAAGGCATAATAGGATTTAAAAATCCTGAATATACGTCTGTTGTAAAGTGTGCTGCTGATAACCAGCCTATAATTTTGTTTTGTTTAATCTTTTCCATAAGTCCTCTACAAAATGTTATTCAATATTTGTAATGGCTATATTAACTTCTGAAATGTTCAATTCCTGTTGTTACAAGAGCGATTTCGTCTTTGTCGCATTGTTCGATGATTTTTTTATCGTTAATTGTTCCGCCAGCCTCAATAATTAGGGCAACTCTGCCTCTAGCGGCTACATTAACCACATCTGTTGTTGAGAATGCACTGTCTGTTGCAAGTACAGCATCTTTTGTGCTATCGCAAGCATAGTCCATTGCGGTTTGACAAGATTCTGCAAACGAAGTTTCGCCTTGTCCGATAGAAATTGTTTTAAAATCTTTTGCAATAACGACTGCATGTGATTTTGCGTATTTTGCTACTTTAAAAGCAAAAATTGCATCTTCAAGTTGTTCTTGTTCAGGTTTTTTCTTAGTTTGAACCTTGAAAGAATCTTTTTTGAAGTCTGCTCTATCTGCATCTTGTTCTAAAATTCCGAATGGAGTGATTTTCAATTCTTGTGCCACTGAAATCTTAACCTCTTCAAGCGGAGTATTAATTTTAACGATTTTTAATGCCTCATTTTTCTTCAAAATTTCTAAAGCATCTTTGTCGTATCCGATTGCTAAAACTAAATCAAATTGGCTTTGTGCAATCTTTTTTGCAGTTCTTTCATCAACGATTTTTGAAAAACCGATGCAAGAATCGATTGCACCGATTGGGTTGCAATCAACGGCTTTTGAGTAAGCATCTGCAAGAGATTTGCCCAACGCAACTCCACAAATCAAACCTGATTTTGTTAGTGCAGTTGCAAATACATCATAAAATTCACCTAAAATTTCAACCAAAGTTGTCATATTTAAGTAATTCATATAAGTAAGTTCTGTGCCGTTTAAAAGTTCCCAATCAAGAGAACTTTCGTTTTTGTACAAACTTGCACCTTGTTGGCTGTTTTCGCCATATTTGAAATCAACAATTTTTTCTAAATTATCTAACATATTAGGTTTTCTCCTTTTTGCAAGATAAATATTAACACAAATAATCTGTGTTGAAAAATATTAATTTTTAGGTACAAAAACCTAAATTCGTGCTTGAAATTTTACTTTTTTATGTGATGATATAATTAACGCTAATTATAAAATAGCAAAGTACAATATTATAAAAAGATGAAAAGGAATTAAAGAAATGCCAAGAAAGACACCTTTAGAAAAAATCAGAAACATTGGTATTGCAGCCCACATCGATGCGGGTAAAACAACTACAACAGAACGTATCTTGTTTTACACAGGTAAAACTCACAAAATTGGTGAAGTTCACGATGGTGCAGCAGTAACAGACTTTATGGATCAAGAACGTGAACGTGGTATCACAATCCAATCAGCAGCAGTAACTGCTACTTGGAAAGGACACCAAATTAACGTAATCGACACACCGGGTCACGTTGACTTTACAGTTGAAGTAGAACGTTCATTACGTGTATTAGACGGTGTAGTTGCAGTATTCTGTGCAGTAGGTGGTGTACAATCACAATCTGAAACAGTTTGGAGACAAGCAAACCGTTACGAAGTTCCTCGTATGGTATTTGTTAACAAAATGGACAGAACAGGTGCTGATTTCTACCGTGTATTAGGTCAAATCAGAGATAGATTAAGAGCAAATGCTTATGCTATCCAATTACCAATCGGTGCTGAAGATAAAATGCAAGGTATCATTGACTTGATGGAAATGAAAGCAGAAATCTACAGAGATGACTTAGGTAAACAAATTGATATCTTCGATGTAGATACTTGCGATGAAATCCCTCAAGAATTAAAAGATAAGGCTCACCAATACAGAGATGAAATGATTGAAGCAATCGCTGGTGAAGATGATGCATTAATGGAAAAATACTTCGAAGATCCAGCAACAATCACAGTTCCAGAATTAAAGGCTGCATTAAGAAAAGCAGTTTGCGATAACAAAATCGTTCCTGTAACTTGTGGTA
>CAVFCO010000036.1:0-4706 GCA_963620955.1 Alistipes senegalensis
CTTCAAAAGTTCAAGAATTAAATGAAGAAATTTCTTCAGCAAAATTAGAAAATACAGTGAATGTTGCTCAACAATCTGATAAAAAAGATGTTGACAAAAACGCAAAAACAAATGTAATTGCTGACGAAACAATGGATATCAAAGAAGATGTTTCTGGTATCGAGTTTAAAAATCAAAAAACAACAACAACAACTGATGAAAAAGTTGCAGACTCTAAAGTTGTGGAGGTAAAAGAAAAAGTTGAAAACGTTAAAATGCAAGTTGAAGACGATGTAGAAATTGCACCTCAACAACAAAATTCAACAGATGCTCAAAAAGTTGCAAAAGCAAATGAAACTTTAGAAAAAGCAGGTTTATCAACAGAAAACTTGAAGAAAATGGACGGAAAAATTAAAGATGTAGATTATTCAAACAATAATCCTCAAACAGATTTAGGTCAATCTTCTCAGGAAATGATGATTCGTGATTCAATTCAAGAAACATCACAAACAACTCAAACTCAAGAGTTAAAAGTTGATTTTACTCAAGCATTAAACAAAGCAACTCACACAAATGCTCAACACACACAAGCACAACAAGAAGCACCAGATGTTGACATTTTAGAGCAAATTAGAACAAGAATGAATGTTTCAGGTAAAAACGGAATGCAAAAAATCACAATCGGTTTGACTCCTGAAAGTTTAGGTAAATTGCACATTGAAATTTCAAAAGGTCAAAACGGAATTTCTGCACAAATCTTAACAGAAAATCCACAAGCCAAAGAAATCTTAGAAAAAAATCTTGACGGTTTGAAATCAGTTCTTCACTCTCAAGGCGTAAGCGTAAATAACGTTAACGTAAAAGTTGCAGAGGCCGGACGTTCTTCAGATAGTAACAACAATATGTTCCAAAATGAAGAAAATCAATTTGATTCAAACCAAAGAGGTGGTAACTCAAGAGATTCTGAAGATTCGCAAAACAAAGAAAGGCATTCAGAATTTGAGTTTATGAAAAATACCGTATTGAGTAAAGAAATACAAGACGATACAGTAGACGTAATATCAAGAGTATCGCAAGTTGAGAAAACGGTAAGTATAAACGGTGGCTTAGGTAAAGTAAATTATAAATTGTAAAAGTGAATAAATGGAGAGGTAGGTAAAAGTAAATGAGCGTAACATCAACAATATCGCAAATGCAATCGCAAACAGCGATAATGGAGAGCAAACAGGAAAAAAAAGGTACAAATGACGTTACTGATTCAAACATGTTTTTGAAACTAATGTTGAAACAAATGGAGCAACAAGACCCAACAGAACCAACAGATAACTCACAATGGTTGGCACAAATGGCTCAATATTCATCATTAGAAGCAATGAACAATTTGAATTCATCGTTCAGTGATGTTTCGAAACAAATTTCGGAATTAACTGACACAGTAAATTCAAGTAATATTATTTCACAAACACTTTCACTCGTAGGTAAAGACGTAACAATATCAACTCCAAAAACTGGCGAAGATGGAAAAGTAGTAACAGACGATAAAGGAAACGTTGTTTACGATGAAATAAAAGGCAGTGTAGATGAAGTTTCATTTGATAGCGGTTCAGGTATGGTTACTGTAGACGGAAAACAATATTCAATTTCGAACATTACATCAATTAGAAACGCTTCGGCAAAAACAGAATAAAATTTAAGACTTGGAGAAAGTTATTCGCAAACGGAATTGCAGAATAACAAAAAATACAAAAACAATTAATAATTAATAATAAGACAAGAGGAGGAAAAATGTCTCAGGCTTTATTTACATCAATGACAGGGTTAAATACTGCACAACAAGCAATCAACGTAGTTTCAAACAACGTTGCAAACATTAACACTACTGCATACAAATCGGCAGATGCTCGTTTTGCTACATTGTTCTCAAACACATTGTCAGCAGGTAATGCTCCATCGGCAACAGCAGGTGGTACAAACCCAAAACAAATCGGTTTAGGTGTTAAATTAGAAGGTATTACAAGAAACTTTGAAACAGGTTCATTCTTATCAACAGGTGTAACAGGTGATTCAATGATTTCGGGTTCTGGTTATTATACAGTAATGGACGCAAGTGGTAACGTGTTCTTAACTCGTGATGGCTCATTTACACTAGATGCAAATGGTGATATGATTACTGCAAATGGTTTGAAAGTTCTTGGTGCATCTGAATTAAACTCTGAAACTGCATCTCAAACAGCAATTCATATTCCACAATCATTCTCTAGTACTGTTTCAGGAGATTCAAAATTTACAGATAGGCAAATGTCTGAGTTGAATAACTCAAATTATACAACAGGTACTTTAAACGTAAGGGTTGTAGATAGTGATGGTAATGCACAAGAGGTTAGTATTAATATTACGGCTGATGATTCGGGTGATGTTCAATTAACTGATTCTACAAAATATAAAACATTTATGGATAATTTAGTTGCCAAAATTAATGAAAAAACTGGTAGTGATCCTGAGCTAAGTATTACTTATAACACAGATTCCAAAAAAGATAATTGTGGTACTGTAACTTTGAGTGTTTCTGACGGTGGTGGCGGATCAAGTTTTGAAATCTTGAATACATCAACATCAAATGTTGCTCAAAACTTAACTTTCTATAAAGTTTCAGAAGGTGAAGATAAAACGTCTAAACAAGTAACTCAAGTTGTATCAGTTGACCCAGCGGCATCTCCAACGAGCATGACTTCTTTATCTAGTTATACAATTGGTGCTGATGGTACAATCGAAGCATCTTATAACAATGGTGATAAATTGACTGTATACTTAGATGATGCAAGTCAATTCCAATTCCAATATGTAACAGCCGCAGGTGTATATATTATGGGTACCGATGATGCAAATTCTCCTGTAACTATTAATCCAAATGTATGTACAGAAGATAGTATGGTAATGCAAATTGCTACAGTAACAAACGAAGCAGGTTTGGTATCTCAAGCCAACAACTTGTGGACAATTGGACCTGATACTGGTAAAACATACTACACAATGGCTGGTCAAATGGGTACTGGCGACATCGTTACAGGTGGTTTGGAATCATCAAATGTTGACCTTGCTCGTGAGTTATCAAATATGATTATTGCACAACGTGCAATCAACGCTAACTCTCGTGTATTCGGTACAGCAAGTTCAGTAATGGAAACATTATCTCAATTAGGTAGATAATAACTTTTAGGTAATCGGGCGTAATTTTTACGCCCGAAAGCCAAAAACTTTAATAAAATAGAATTGTTAAGATATGTTAACAATTCTAAAACATGCTAAAACCATGTCATGACATGGTTTTAGGCGGACACGATAGGATAGGAAATAAAAAAGTTGTCCTCTACATGAACTGGGTTTATAATTAATCTATGTTCTGCACAACGGACATCTCTTGTAGGAACTTTATGATAGAAAATATTAAAAAGAATTTATTGCAAATACAAGAGCAAATCGCACCTTATACACCACAAATAGTAGCAGTAACCAAGTACTTCGGAGTTGATGCAATAATCGACGGTTATCAAGTAGGTTTAAGAAACTTCGGAGAATCAAGAGCGGTTGAAGCAATTGAGAAGATTAATTCTCTACCTGATGAAATAAGAAAGAATTCGACATTTCATTTCATTGGACATCTTCAAACAAATAAAGTGAACAAAGTTGTTTGTAATTTCGATGTAATTCATTCGGTAGATTCTTTAAAAATTGCTAAAGCGATTTCTGATGAAGCGGTTAAAATTGGCAAGGTTCAAGATGTATTTATACAATTGAATAATGCCGGTGAAGAACAAAAGTTCGGTTTTTCAAAAGAAGAATTACTTGAAAATTTCGAAGAAATTCTAAAACTTGACGGATTGAATGTTTTGGGTCTTATGAATATCGCTCCACTTGAGGCAAATAATGAAGAATTAGGAAATTTATTTGAAGATATAAAACAAACTCAAATTGAATTAGTGAACAAATATAACTGCACAATGAAAGAAATTTCAATGGGTATGAGCAATGACTATCAAATCGCTGTCAAACACGGAGCAACAATGTTGCGAATTGGCAGAAAATTATTTAGTACAAAGTAAATATTGGAGGACGAATTAGTGGCTATTACAGAAAAAATTAAAGGTATTGTAGACTTTTTAACACAAGGTTTGGAACAACCAAGTGATGAAATATTTGAAGATATGATGAACGAAGCAGGTGATGAGTACGAAACAGAAGATAACTTAGCATTAGCACCTTCTTATCAACAATCACCATTCCAACAAAAGAATGAAAGAAACGACTTAAAAGTTATCTCTCACCCAAATATGAGAGGTTCAGAAGTTATGATTATTGAACCACGTTCTTTTGGTGAAGCAGGTCAAATCGTTCAAAACTTAAAAGATAGAAAGACAATTGTTTTAAATCTACATTTGTTAGATAAAGAACAATCTCAAAGAACTATTGACTTTGTTTGCGGTGCAGCAAGTGCTTTAAACGGTCAACCACAAAAAGTTGGCGATATGGTATTTGTATTCACACCAAACAACGTTACTTTAACAGTTGATGCAGCAAAAACTCAAACAAACATTGGTGAAAACCTTTGGGCTGGCAGAACTCTATAAAAAGTATTAAATATGATTTGTGATAGTTGGATTTTTAGGACACTTCGGTGTCCTTTTTTTTCGCCCGAGCAGAGGAGCGAATGAGCCAAGGCTGGAGAATTT
>CAVFCO010000037.1:0-6361 GCA_963620955.1 Alistipes senegalensis
TATTTTGTAATTCAATTATTGCCATGTTTTGAGCAGTTTGTTAAGTTTTGTTAAGGGGAAGTTTATAAATTTAAAGATACTAAAGAAACAAAAAGGGTTAACCCTTTACAGCACCTTCGTTTTCGCCTGATATAAAATAACGTTGCATTGCTAAGAAGAATATTAAAATTGGAAGTGTTGAAAGGATTGAACCTGCTGCAATAAATCTCCAGTTTGAACTAAACATACCTTGTAAGTTGTTTACGCCTACAGGAAGTGTGTACATTGATTCTTTAGTTAAAACGATACTTGGCCATAAGAATTCACCCCAAGAACCAATAAATGTAAATATTGCTAATACAGCAAGCGACGGTTTTACCATTGGTAATAAAACTCTTGAAAATACTTGAAATACGTTACAACCGTCCACAATAGCGGCTTCTTCCATTTCTTTTGGAATTGCCATAAATGCCTGACGCATTAAAAAGATTCCAAATGCACTTACTGCAAACGGCATCACAAGTCCAAGATAGCCCATAAAATTGTTTACAGTGTCCATCATATTCAATTTAATTGTAATCAAGTACACTGGCAACATAATCGCTTGGAATGGAATCATAATTGTTGCTAAAATTGCGAAAAAAGTAATCTTTTTGCCTGCAAAATTCATTCTTGCCAAAGGATATGCGGCAAGAGAGGATAAAACAAGGTTTAATACGACAGTTGCTCCTGCAACAATCATACTATTCCAAAAATAAGCCATAAAATCGACTTTTTTCCACACTCCAATATAATTATCCCAAGTAAAATCTGTTGGAATAATTGTTGGCGGATATGCAAAAATGTTCTCTCCAGCCCCTTTTAATGAAGTTGAAATTAACCAAATAAAAGGGAAAATTGATAATAAAGAGATGAAAATTAATACAAAATGTGATGTAAATTTTTCAAATAACTTTTTCATAAAACACTAACCGCCAGGGCACATGCTTTCCCAGTCGATATCGTCCTCTTCTTCCCCTGGTTCTGGAATATCTTCACCATCTTCAAGCATTAACATTAATTGTAATTTCAATTGATGTTTGTAGTTTTCTCTTGCTTTTTCAATAGTTTTTGCACAAAAAGCAAAACTTGGAATTTCTTTAATTTCGATATAGAAATAAGGGTTACCGTTGAAATCTAAGTCAGTACCCTCAATTAATGTCCAATCAAGGTTTAAATAATAATCTAAATCTTTATTCATTTGCAAAATCCTCACTTAAAGGTTGGTTTATCATAATTCCTTCGCCACCGATAACTTCAACTTGTTTTCCGTCAAGTTGCAAGTATAGTGGTAAATTTGAATTGATTTTTACTGTTTTTATTAATTGAAATAATCTTTTGTATAAACTATCTGTACCGCCACCATTTTCAAAGTCTGAAGTAAGGTTGATAACTACTCTTGAGGGTGATTCTGTGATAGAAATAAGTCTTGTACCTGCCGGAATTTCAGAATATACGCCAAGTTTCTTTTCTTTTGTTGTTGGGCCGTTAATCAAAGATTTAACTGCAAATTTCAATTTTGATCCGTATTCTGGAAGATATTCTCTTTTTACCGCACGATAAACTTCTTCACCGTTTGAATTGTGTGCGATGAAAAATACGTTTGCAACTTCATAAGTAAGAGTTTTTTCGTCCGGTTTCTTTTGTTCTTCTTGAGTTTCAGAAACCTCTTCTGATTTTTGTACAGGTTCTTCTATTACGTCAGGGCTACCGAAGTAAGCCATTTTTACGTAAATTGCTGCAAGTATTATAACTATTATTAAACCTATTTTTTGAAAGTTATTCATTTTTATAAGCCTCTATTTGCGTTCTTCACTTGTGTTTTTTGGAATAAATATAGAGCCGTCTAGGACTAATTTATTTCCTTTAATATCTAAATTGCTAAGTGCCAATTTTGAATTTGAATTGCCTAAAACGTCAACTGTAAAGTTCAATGGGTTAATTAAATTAAGCAAATTTGTTAATTGAGTTAAGTTTAATTTTTGATTCAACCCCTCAGAAGCAACTTCTGTTACCTTAATTTTACCGTTTTGAACTTTCATTTTTGCAGACAAATTCATGCTTAAAGGCACATTATAATTGAACATTTTGTTATTCATTTTTAAAACAAAATGAAATTTATCATCTTTTAAATTAACATCCACATCTTTCAATTCCAAAAGACTCACTCCACCGAATTTAAGATTTAAAGAGTTCAAAAATGCTAAATAATCTTTTGATAAAACAGTCTTTTTCAAGTCGCTATCAGTGATTGTCATTGAATAAGTCATTGGGAAATTATCAATAAAAGTAACTGTTTTAGGAGTTGCTTTTACATAATTAAAGTCGCAAACAGTTGATGCGTTAAATTTAGTTACGTAAACTCCATCAAAATTCAAGTTGTTACCAGATATATCAAGAGATTTAAAACGACCTGCCATTAAATCGTTTGCACTAAAAGATTTCATTTTTACTTTAAAACCTTTAGAACCAGTGCTTTTTGCTAATTCTTTTTTTACAATTGAATTTGCAATTGCTTGAGATAAAGGCGTGAAACCTGTAATCGTGCTTAAAAATCTTGTACTTTTTAATGACATATTGTGAGGTTCAGCACAATAAATTGACAAATCACTTGCATTCGCTGATGTTACTGCCATTGCTAAACATACACATATCCCTAATAATTTTTTAATCATTATTAAATACCTTATTAACTTTGATGTAATTACCGTCAACTTTTGCAACGGCTTTTATTCTATTATTATAAACCAAAATAATAAAATCGACACTTTTAATACTTTTGTTAAGCAATGGCTGACCGTGTTGAATTTTCTGGTATTCAGCCTCGTTTAACTCGTACTTTTCTAAATTAAGCATGTCAATTGGATTAATAAGGTTATTTTTAACATCTTCAACACTTATAAAATCTTCCATTTTTATAGAATTTTCTACAAGGAATTTCCCAGCCTTATTTCTGATAAGACGATAAAGATATCCTCCGCACCCTAAAACTTTGCCTAAATCGTTTGCTATCGAGCGGATATAAGTTCCTTTTGAACATTCAATATAAATTTGAGCAGTTTGTTTGTCAAAATTAAATTCAAGCAATTCTATTTTTGAAATAGTAACTTTTCTAGGTTTTATTTCAACTTCAACACCCTCTCTTGCGTATTCATAAAGTTTTTTGCCATTAACTTTTATCGCTGAATATATCGGCGGAAGTTGTTCTATTTCCCCTAAAAATTGAGTTAAAGCATGCTCAACTTCTTCTTGAGAAACTTTTTTATCACTCTCAAATATAGTTTTGCCCTCAGTGTCATAAGTTTCTGTTGCTTTTCCAAACTGAACAAATGCGGTATATGACTTATCATCAGGTAAATATTCTATTAATTTTGTAGATTTTCCTATACAAATTGGCAAAACTCCCTCAGCAAAAGGATCAAGAGTGCCAGTATGTCCGATTTGTTTAATCTTTAAAATTCTACGGAAATAAGCAACAACATCATGAGATGTTTTGCCTACAGGTTTGTAAACATTTAAAAATCCGAACAATTAAACTTCTCCACGTGAAATTTTTTCAAGAATTTCGTTTACTCGTGAACCTCTTTCAATCGAGTTATCTTGAATAAATCTCAATTCTGGAGTTAATCTTAAGCGGATACGTTTACCAACTTCGTATCTTATTTTTGAAACGTTTTTGTTAATAACTTGAACAGATTTTTCTTTTTGTTCTTCTGAGCCATAAACACTATAAAAAACTTTTGCAAAAGAATTATCATGGCTAACTTCAACGTCTGTTATAGACACAACACCTGCTAAACCTCTGATTTCTTTTCTCAAGATTTCAGAAATTTCACGCATTAATTCTTTTCTAACTCTTTCGTTGCGTAAGTTACTACTCATAATTGCACCTATAACTTTTTACTATAAACTTTGACGTTCTACTTCTTCGGTTGTAGATACTTCAATGATATCGCCCTCTTGTAGGTCATTGAATTTAGCGAATGAAATACCACATTCAAAACCTTGAGCAACTTCTTTTACGTCATCTTTGAAACGTTTCAATTGGTCAATTGCACCACGGAAGATTTCTTGTCCGTTACGAACCAATACTGCAGTTTTATTACGTAAGATTTTACCTTCAAGTACGTAGCAACCAGCAATCTTAGTTGTTTTTCCGATTGTAAATACTTGTCTGATTTCTGCTTTACCAAGTGCAACTTCTTTGATTTCAGGTTCAAGAAGTGATAACATTGTTTTTTCCATATCTTCTAGGATTTGGTAAATAATATCATATTTCTTAATTGTAACGTGTTCTCTTTCTGCTGCGGCAAGTGCGTTAGAATCTTCTTTTACCGTAAATCCTAAAATCAACGCTTTTGATGCTGATGCCAACATAACGTCTGCTTCAGAGATATCACCTACACCAACGTGAATAATTTTTGTTGCAATTTCTTTTGATTCCATTTGTGCAATTGCTTGTGATACCGCTTCTGCAGCACCGTGAGTGTTTGCTTTGATAATCAAGTTCAATTGAGGAATATCTTCTTCGCCTGAAACTGCTTCTTTTCTGATATGTGCAGGTAACATTTCATCTAAACGTCTTGTGCGTTCTGTTTCTTTACGTTTTTCGATAATTGCTTTCATTTCTTTTTCGTTAGCAACTACTTCAAATGCATCGCCGGCTTGAGGTACTTCTGTTAAACCTAGAATTTCAACCGGAGTTGATGGTTCAGCATCTTTAATTTTTTCGCCTGAGTCTGAAAGCAATGCTCTTACACGACCGCAAGCAGTACCAACTACAACACAGTTACCAACACTTAATGTGCCGTTTTGAACCAACAACGTTGCAACTGGACCTTTACCTTTGTCTAAGTTTGCTTCAATAACAACACCTGATGCTTTTGCTTTTGGATTTGCTTTCAAATCTTGCATATCTGCAACTAACAAGATGTATTCTAACAATTCATCAATACCTTGTCTTTGTAACGCAGAAACGTTGCAAGTGATTGTATCACCGCCCCATGCTTCTGGAACTAAGCCGTGTTCTGTTAATTGAGTTAAAATTCTATCAGGGTCAGCACCTGCTTTATCAATTTTGTTTACAGCAACAATAATTGGAATTTCAGCCGCTTTTGCGTGGTTAATCGCTTCAATTGTTTGAGGCATGATACCGTCGTCAGCAGCAACTACCAAAATTGCGATGTCTGTTGCTTTTGCACCTCTAGCACGCATTTCAGTAAATGCTTCGTGACCAGGAGTGTCTAAGAATACTACTTTTCTATCACCTAAATAAATTGTGTAAGCACCAATTGATTGTGTGATACCACCAACCTCAGTGTTAACAATTTTGTGTTTAGATGCACGAATACTATCTAACAAAGTTGTTTTACCGTGGTCAACGTGTCCCATAATACTGATTACTGGGGCTCTTGGAACCATGTTCTTTTCATCGGCTTTAAGTTTTTCTTTCTTTTCTTCTTTTTCCATTTCTTGTTGAACGTATGCTTCTAAGTCTTCATCAAGAACCTCTAAGCCGTATTCAGCACAAACCTTTTTGATTACATCAACGTCAATAAGTTGGTTAACTGTTGCCATAATACCGTTTAACATCAAGAATTTAACGATTTCTGCAGGTGTTTTTTGAATTTTATCTGCAAGTTCTTGAATTGTCATCGCAGTATTAACAACTAATTGAGTAATTGCTTCTTTTTCTTCCTCTTTGTGAGAACGTTTTTTGTGTTTTTGTGCTGCTGCTTTTTCTAAAGAAATTCTTTCTTGTTCTTCTTCTTTAGAAATTTTATCTTTTCTTTTATCAGCCTGTTTATGTTTTGAAACAGGACCTTTATTTTCATAAATATCTTGTGGAATAATATGACGTTCAATAGGTTTACCGTCAGAAGTTCTTTGAGGTTTGCTGTTTTGAGGTCTTTGTGGACGTTCAGAATTTGGACGTTGAGGTCTATCTGAAGTTGGTTTTGTTTTGTCAACAGGTCTTGCGTGTCTAACGATTTCTAATCTGTTAACAGGTGCTTTTTTAACCACTTCAACTCTTGGACGTTCTACTTCTTCAGGTTTTGATACCACTTCTACTTTAGAAGTTTCAACTTTTTCAACCTTCGTTTCGTCTTTTTTATCTTCTTTAACTTCTTTTTCTACAACTTGGACTTCTGGTTTTGATTCAGGTTTAGCCTTTTTTACGATGAATGCTTTAGGCTTTTTAACTTCAACTTTTGAACCGCCAGCAATAAAATCTTTCAATTTTTTGATTTGATCAGGAGTAACCGAACTTGAATGAGTTTTTACAACAACCTGAACTTGAGTCAATTTTTCAATTACCTCTTTGCTAGTTAGTCCTAATTCT
>CAVFCO010000037.1:6371-15591 GCA_963620955.1 Alistipes senegalensis
TTCTTTTGCTAATTCACTTACACGCATATTATTCAAACTCAATTAATTTTCCTTTCAATTCCTCTGAAATTGCTGTTTTCAAAGTTTTTTGTAACTTGTTTTTCTTTAAAGCATTTTCAATACACAATTTATTATAACAAAGATATACTGATCTGCCAAATTTTTTCGTATCGGGATTAATAAAAATTTTATCTAGGCTTTTGTCGTGCGTAATTTTTATTAAATTTTCACGGTCTTTTAATTGACCGCAACCGATACATTTTCTTAAATGTTCCATTTTAGTTTACTTCTGCCAATTTTTCTAATTTAAGTTTTTGGTCATATTCCATTAACAGTTTAAGTAATTCGTCTAAATCACCGTCAATTACTGTCCAAACATTTAAGTTTTGACCAATTCTGTGGTCTGTTAAACGTCCTTGAGGGAAGTTGTATGTTCTAATACGTTCACTTCTATCGCCAGAACCTACTTGTGAACGACGTAAGTCAGTGATTTCTTTTGTTTGTTTTTGAACTTCTAAATCGTACAATTTAGCCTTCAAAATTTGCATTGCACGTTCTTTGTTTTGCAATTGTGAACGTTCTTCTGTACAGAAAATCATAATTCCAGTAGGTTTGTGGAACAAACGTGCTGCAGTTTCTACTTTGTTTACGTTTTGACCACCAGCACCACCTGAACGAGCAGTAGACATTTCAATATCTTCTGGTTTGATTTCGATTTCAACGTCATCAACTTCAGGCATTACGGCAACTGTAGCAGTTGATGTATGTACACGACCTTGAGATTCTGTTTGTGGAACACGTTGAACACGGTGAACACCTGATTCATATTTTAATTTTGAATATACAGCATCACCTTTAACTGAAATAATAACCTCAGAAACACCACCTGCTTCACATTCAGTCATGCTTAAAACTTGTGTTTTCCAGCCTTGTTTATCTGCAAAACGCATATACATTCTCATTAAATCGCCGGCAAAAATGTTTGCCTCATCACCACCAGCACCACCACGTATTTCAAGCATAATGTCCTTGTCGTCCATAGGGTCTCTTGGAAGTAACAAAATTTTCATTTGTTCTTCATATTGAGCAATTTTTGCTTCATTTTCTTCAATATCAGATTTTAAAAATGCTTTCATTTCGTCGTCAGATTCGCCTTTTAGCATTTCTTTTGCATCTGCGATACTGTCAACGGCTTTTTTCCAAGCATAATATAATTCAACGGTTTCTTCCATTGATTTACGTTGTTTTGATAAATCTCTAAATCTGTTATAATCTTGAATTACTGCAGGATCAGAAAGAGTAATACCGAGTTCGTTATACTTTTTCTCGATTTGCAATATTTTATCCATCATATCTTTCATAATAAGACCTCACTTTGATAAAATTATATCAAAAACATACCACATGTAAAATGAGGAATTTTTAGAAAGTATGAATTACTAAGAAATTGCTTTCAAGTTGTTATCTGCTTCAACAACTTCAGTTGGTAAACCTACGTGGTGAATTCTTGGAACTAGGTAATCTTCGTGGTATTCAACCAATTCCGGAGAATCATCATCTGTATCGTTACATACAAAAACTAATTTGCCGTCGCCAGTTGTTTTTGCACCAACAACAGTAATTTCATGACCATTGATAATATTGTTATTTTCATCAGTTGAAGTATAACCAATGATTACATTTTGACCTTGTGCCAAAGAATATAATAAACTTCTTTTAATTGTGTTTGCATCTGCTTTATAACCAACTAATTTAGCAACAGGAGCACCATTTTCTTCTGCTTCTTGAACATCTTGGAATGTTACAGATGTTTTGTTTGAGTCAGTTACGATTGATTCTGTGAATGTTTTTTCTATTTCAACAAGACCTCTATCTCCAGGTCCAAAAGATGCAACACGAACATCATTTAAAGTGTTGTAAGTTTGTTGAGAGCCAATGTTCATAAATGTTGATTGCATTAAAACATCTAGTGGAGAACGTTCTAAAGCATCTCTATCAACAGTTTGAATATGTGCTCTAAAGATTGCATTTTTATCAGGAGCAAGAGTAACTTCAGCCTTGTTGTTATCTTTCATTTGATAAGGAATTTTAAAGTTATCCAACAACCATTTTGCATCATCTTTGTTTTCACAAAGATTTTTTAAATCAATTGTCTTATTGCTTGCCATTTTTTCTGATGACAAACCCTCTGCAACACGTGCAAATTCCGCAGGCATTTGACTTGCAAGATTATATTCAATACTTGCAGCAACACAACAACCAGAATGTGTTACTTCTGTTGTTGATGGGTCATAAGCCTTTAAAGTATCTTTAATATTATCAGGAATATTACCAAAATGTTGAGTGATTATTGCAGGATTTGCAATAGTTTTAACAGTATCATTCAACATAGTTTTTGAATCTAAACCTTTTGCTCTTTGATTTGTTATCATTTTGTGCAAATTATCAAGAGTTGTTGAATTATCGTTTGAATTATTGCTTAAAAGTGTACCTGTTTTAAGCATATAATCTAAAGATTTTTTACCATCAGAATCTAAATTTGCAGAAATTTCAGTATATTTTTGAACATCTGCAGGCGAAGTTAAAGTAGTTTTAACCACGTTAACTGGGTTATAAGATGTAAATGATGGGCGAACGGCAGGGCGATTAACATAAGTAGCAGAAACACCCGCAGAAGATGTTGTCTTTGCAGGTTTTACGCTATAAATATTAGATGTTTGAATATTGTTTAATGATATCATGTAATAAGTGTGCCTTTGCCCTTGTTTATATAAACGTAAATAGTTTTGAAAATTTGCGTTTTTATTGTACAATATATTAAAATTGTTACAAATTTACGGGGATTAGTTACGAAAGACAAGATTAAAAATTTAACTCGAGAACAAATTATCATCTCTATTGATAGGCTTACTCGTTTTAAATTTACAGAAGACAAGTATTTAAGAGTATTTAAGGACATCATTTTATCAAATCTTATTGAACCAAAATTCAAAAGAAAAGATTTAGACGAAATGGAATATTCTGAATTAAAAAAGTATGCTGAAACAATTATAAATCTTTCGCTTGATGTACTTTGTGAACCAAAAGAAAACGATTTAAAAATAAACAAAAAATTAGCAGATTACGAAAACAAAATTTTTAATCTTAATAACGAAATAAACATTTTACTTGATAACAAAATCAACTATAACCAAGTTTTAGAACTTATTGATGACAATTCTGTTATCAATTTGCGTTGGTTAAAATCGCTAGCAACTGATAAAAAAAAGAGAGAGGAATTATCGTTAAGATTTCCAATTGAATTGGTTGTAATTGCAGAAGGAATTACAGAAGAAACTCTTTTGCCGGTTTTTGCAAAAAAATGTGATTTTGATTTCAACAAAATGGGTATTCAAATTTGCTCAGCAGGTGGCAAAAATCAAGTAGTAAAACTATTCTACACTCTTTCAGAACAGTTAAAAATACCAATTTTTGTGCTTCTAGATAATGATGCAAAAGAAAATTTTGAACAAATCAAACCGAAATTAAGAGATTTTGACAAAATCCACTTATTAAATGGCGGTGAGTTTGAGGATATTCTACCTAAAAGTCTTATATTAAGAACCTTAAACGACCATTTTGTGAACTTAAATTCAATAGAGGAGGCAGAATTTAAAGAAGATAGAATGGTTTTAAACCTTGAAGAAATCTTCAAGAAAAAAGGATTTCATGAATTTAAAAAGGCAGAATTTGCACAACTTGTTAAATCGCAAGTTTCATCTGATGAAGATATCTCGCCTGAAATCAGAGAAATTATCAAAGAAATTAGCGTCTGCCGTTCTTCTGCTCATCAATAACGCTTTTTAAGTAGTATTTAACCCCATCTGTGATAAATAATTTTGGCTCATTCATAACAAAATTATCCAAAACGGCAATTCCTTTTTCAGTATTACCTTTTGCAAGATAAAGTAATCCAATAGTAATATCATCAAGCGGATTTTTCTTATTTTTTATGTGATATTTCAACTTACTATCAGTAATTCCTTGCATTTGATAAGAAGTTACAAGGTTTAAGTAGTACCTAAATGTCATAGGTGCTTTTTCTACAGCATCTTCAAAACAAGTTTGAGCCGCAGAGTAATAGCCTAGTTTTAAATATGTTTCACCTAAGTTATTCAAATAAAGTGCTGTTGCTTGTGTATTTGGATTAAGCGAAATAGCAATTTTAAACTCTTGAATTGCAGCATAATATTGACCCATATCCAAATAGCCAAGTCCGAAGTTGTTATGAACGTACGCATTTTTTTCTGGGTCAATTGTCATTAATCCGATGTAGTTTTTATCAGCAGAAAGTACAGGATTAGTGAAAATAAATGCTATTCCAAATAAAACAAGAAGTTTTTTTATCATAAAATACTAATTTCAAGTCCTTCATAAGCAAAATCTGCTTTATCAGCCATATCACCGTAGAATTTTGCGATGCTATTTAGTTTTTCATCATCATAACTTGGGTCATAGTGATAGAAAATAACCTTTTTAGCATGGCAATAATCTAGAGATTCTAAAGCCATATCAAATGTTGAGTGTCCAAAACCTTGTTTTGGTGCGTGAGGATTTAAATAATCCTCTGTTGTATATTGTGAATCATGAATTAATAAATCGCAACCTCTAGCAAAATTTGCTAACTTTTTATCACCGCCAAAGTAAGTTTCTTTGTCAGTTGCGTACACAAGGCTTTTTCCTTTGTACATAATTTTATAGATATTTACACCTTCTTGAGGGTGTGCATAAGATTTATACGAAGTAATAATGACGTCATCGTCTTTATATTCAAAACCATCATCTGCAGTCATATTGCGAACTATTGGTTCATTTGAATCTTTGTGTAAAATAATGCATTCTGAGTCGTTAATGTCGCAAATATTCAAGTTTGCTGCAATATCACCCAAATCTACTGGGAAAGATTTTGTAAACAATAGTTGTGCCAATTCATCTGCAAGACTTTCGTTGTAGTTTACACCGCCAAATACATTGATTTTTGATGTAGCGATATGGTTTGGAGTAAAGAAAGTAAAGCCTAAAATATGATCTTGGTGAATATGGCTTAATAACATTGTTGCTTCAATTGGTTTACGTTCCATTAAGTGAGAACCACTCATAATATGGTCTTTTAATAGTTCATTACCTAAATCAATCAAGCCTGTGCCTGCATCAAGAATGATTAAGTGTCCACCAACGTTTACTTCTACGCAAGAAGTGTTTCCGCCGTATTGTAAAAAGTTTTTATTAGCACAAGGGTAACTTCCACGTACTCCTCTAAATTTAATTCTAAATTCATCTGCCATTATTTTTGTCCTTTATCTATCGTAATTGTAACTGTTCTATCGCTTTCTGAACCGTAAAACATTGACGAATGGAATACCAATAACTTCGCTTTTGTTTGAAGTTCAGCAAGTCTTGTTGGAGTGTATTGTATTTCAAATACTACTTTATTTTTATAATTATTTATTGTAACAAATCTAAATGCGTTTGGATAAGAAATCAACGCAGGAGTGCTTACGTGAATAATATTATTATCTCTTGTAACCTTTGTAGTATGGTAATGACCGGTAAACACTGCAATTGGATTATTGTATTTACGTAAGATTTGATACATGCTTTCAGCATTTAAAAGTCTATGACTATCGCTTGTAAACGGTTGTTTTAGAGGAACATGCATAAAAATTAATATAACATTATTTCCTGCATTACTAATTTCTTTATCCAAAAAATCAAGTTGTTCTTGCGGTAATTCTCCATTTGCAGTCAATCTACTATCAATAATAGGGTCAAGTGCAATAACTTTATAGCCTGTTTTTGGCGTAAATGAGTAATATGTTTTCTTGAATTTAAAGTTTTTATTATATTGACGCATTAAATCTACATACAACAATTTACTCATATATCCGCCAACGCAGATATCGTGGTTACCTGGAACTGCATAGTATGGATATTTCAAACGATTTGCATGCTCTAAGAACATTTTCATATTTTTTTCAAAAGGAACATCAATCACATCACCTGTAAAAAATACAAAATCTAGGTTTGGAGTTTCATTTATTTCGTCAATTGCATCGTCTAAAAGTTCTTTTGAATTTGCAGTAAGACGATATCCCTTATTCACAGTTTCACTTGATAAGTGATTATCACTTATTTGGGCAAATTTAAGTGTAGTCGCACCTTGAGCAGTATTAAAATACATTTGAATTCCAAATGCTGTAAGAACAACCAATACAGTTGTAGTCAAAAAATTAAATATTTTAGTTAAACAACTTTGTTGCTTTTTTCTTCTGCTCATTTGAATTAAATCTCGATTCTATAAGTTTTTTAGTACTGTTATAATTTACGTCATCATCTAATTTGTCATACAAGTTTAACAAAGCCATATAAAGCGGTTTTGCATTAGGTAGAACATTTATACCGTTTTCTAAAGTTTTAATCGCAAGATTGATTTTGCCTGTGTTGTAATAAATGCAACTCAAATCGATGTAATCTTGGTATGTTACAGGTGTTATTTGCAAGGCTGTATTCAAGTATTGAACATATTTTTGCTTTTCATCAAGTGCATTATATGCTTGCGATAAATTGTAATAATAAATCGGTCTACGATTATCAGCAACAATCGCTTTATTGAAATTTAAAATAGCCAATTCATAACGTTTTAGCATTAAATTACATAAACCAATATAGTTATAAATTTCAGCATATTGGAATTCTGGTTCTAAGATTTGGAAATTCAAAAGAGCCGATTTATATTCACCAGCATTGAATTGAATTTTTGCAAGTTCCATTCTATAAGTTGTTGTTGGGTTTAGAGAAAATGCCTTTTTCATGAATCTTTTAGCAGTTTCGTAATCTCCCATTATGTAATAATTCTTTGCAAGAATTGAATACGCAAAGTCAGAATTAGGGTTTAATTCCAAATAATTTTTTAACGCAACAATAGATTGATTGTATTTATCAGTTTTAAAATAAGATATACCCAAAGCCAAGTATGGTGGTGCAAAGTTTGGATTTATGTCAATTGCGTTAATATAATGAGCAATTGATTCTGGATAATCTTCAATTGAAGTATAATAATCACCCAATAAATAATAAGTCCAATAGTTATTAGGATTTACCTCTAAAGCCTTTTTCAAGTAACTTAGATGTTTTGCCATATCACCTTTTTGTTTGTATAACAAAGCCAAATTAATATATGGTTGTGGGTAATATTTGCTAACAGATGCGGCTTTTTTAAAGTATTTTTCGGCACAATCTAAGTTATTCTTCATCCAGTATGTCATGCCAAGATTGTTATATGCAATATAATTCTTGTTATCGATTGATACTGCGTGGAAGAAACTTTGAATTGCACTGTCATATTCTTCGTTTAAATAAAACTGTTTACCTTGTTTATTGTAATATTCAGAAGAGTTTTCAATTTTATATTTATCAGATTTTGGAATATCTAAAATTGCCAAATCAGTTATAGTCTTTTGTTTTGATAAGATATTTGCAGTTCTTGACAAATCATCATTTGTTTCTTGAGGGATTAATCTATTTTTAAATTGAACAGCCTTTGAATACTTTGGATTTAGGGTTAAAACATAGTTAATGTATTCTAAGGCTTTTGTTGTATCACCTGATTGAAGATAATTTTGGGCAATATCAAAGTAGTCATCGGTTAATTCATCTGAATAACACGGTAAAACTAAACAACTTATTAATAATATCAATATCCCCAATTTTTTCATTTATTGTTTAATCCTGTTGGTTTAGCCTAATATCTTCAATTACACTCATTATTTTTTTAGGTTTGCAAGCCGAACAAGAATTCCACAATAATGTTGTAAAAACATCATCAGGCTTTTTACCTGCAAAATCATAACTACATTCGCCGTGAACCATATTTTGAGTACCGTCTACGATACTTGAAAAGTATTCACAACAATAACATATTTTCAAATTAAAGCCGTAATCACTTAATTTTGAAGTTAATTCATTTAAAGCCTCAACCATGCGAATTTGTTTGCTTGAAGTAAATTTTTTCTTTTTGAATGTGAAAACAACTTTTGCCATACCGTTTTCAGAAATCAAATCTAATTTGCAAGGAATGTTTGCTTTTCCGTTTGAAGCCATTACTTTTACGGAATATTTTTGAACATCTTTAGGTTTTCTATCAGTTCTAAAGATGTATTTTTTCATAAATCTGTATGGTGGCAAGTTATCCAAGATGTGTCCGATTGAATAAAGTGGATACAACGCAAGATAAAAGAAATCTTTTGCAAATATTTCTGCTTTCAAAACACTTATTGCAAAACCTAGCAATAACATTGAAAATACAGTAAATACGAATATAAAATTAAATAAGAAATAATATTTTAAAGATAAGCATAGGTAAAATATTGATAAAACTACAGCAACTAAACCACTTGGTGCAATTAAAGAACAGATATGTTCAGAAAATTTAAAGTTAAAACCAAACAATTTAGTAAAACACTGTCTAAATAATCTTACTCTGTAACTCAAAGATGGTCTTTGTAATTCAAAATCATAAGATTTAACGTAAGTTTTTAGGCTAGGGACAAACATGCAAGGGTATCCTAGACTAGAAAGTAAAATTGAATATTTCAATTCTGAATTTATATCTTTGATATCTAAAGCATCAACTTTTTCTACAAAATCCTTTTTGATACACATAAATGAGCCGTTTATTTTATCTGATAGACCCATTAAGGCTCTTGCTTTTCTTAAAAAGTTATTTAGATATCTGTTGTAGCAAATTTTAATTTTTTCAGATTTTGTAAGGTTATCATTTTCAATAACAATTGTTTGACCTGTAACTACAGGATAAATAGATAAAGCCTTGTTTACGTTATCTAAAAAGTCTTCTTCAATAAATCTGTTTATATCTAGGAATACATAAGAATTAATGAATGAATCTTGTCTTAAACTTTCTAATAAAATAGATACCGCTTGATCTTTACCTACAGTAACACCGTCATTCAAATTCAATACTCTAATGTTGTTAGAATTTTCAATAAGTTCTTCTGAATGATCAGTACAATTATCCAAAATAACTTGAATAATAAAGTTCTGAACAGGATAAGTTTGATGCTTTAATTGGTTAAGCATATTTTTTAGAGCATCATAATTATTATGAGAATACACGACAACACACAGAACCTCTTGTTCTGCGTTCATTGCGTATTTATTGTCC
>CAVFCO010000038.1:0-3997 GCA_963620955.1 Alistipes senegalensis
AGTTTAGTACGTCATACCGCACAAGTGAACATAGTGAACGCATTGCGGTATCTTTATGTATGTGTCAACAAAAATATAAATTAACAGAAAATCTAAAGTTACAGTCTGTTAACGATTTGCCCGAATTTTTATTACTGATAATATATTAATATGGCAAATATTTTATTGGTTTCAGACGATAACGAGAAGATTAAGCATTACGATGAAATGCTTACAAAATTTTTGCATGATGTTCAATTCGCATCAGATACGCAAATGTTTTTTGATGTGTTGAATATTGCTCTTCCTCAAATCATTATTCTTGACGCCAATTCTACATCTATTGATTTGCCTCAACTTTACAGAAAAATTAATTCAATAAAAGAAAGTATTATTACAATTGCTCTTGTTACTGACGATAAAATTCCGCCAGAACTATTGAACATTTCAGATGCATTTTTAACTGCACCTGTTTCGGATAATATTTTAACAGCAACAATAAACGTAAACATGCGTAGAAAAGATGCCTTAACAAGACTTTCTACATCAAACCAAAATTTGTCAAAAAGTTTGTACCAACTAGATGTTTTGTACAACATTGGTTCTCAATTTGCAGGAACATTAGATAAGGAAAAACTTATCAACATTATGCTTGAGGGATTAGACAAAGCCCTAGGCTTTTCTGTTGCTTGCGTTTTGACTTTTAAATCAAACAACGAGCCATTGTTGATTATTAATTCAATCAATCAAATTTCAGACAGACTTCTTGAAGCATTGAAACTTAGAGCAGTACTAAACTACAAATCATTATTCGAAAACAAAGAAATGCCTTTTGAATTGAATATTGACGAACTTAAAACAATAAAATATGCAAAAAATCCTATTGAGGATTACGATTTTTCCGTTTTAAGATACGATAATATGTTCGCACAAATCAACCTGAGCGACAATTTCTTTGGATTTGTTGAAATCTACAGAGAAAACGATTTTACAAACGAAGATACTCAATGCTTCCATACAATCGCTCAACAGGTTTCAATGCCATTGAAAAATGCATCTTACATTCAAGAAATTCAAGAAAAAAACAGAGAATTATATAGATTGGAACACTTAAAATCAGAATTCGTGTCAATTGTTTCACACGAATTGAGAACACCAATCACACCTTTGAATACGTCTATTGACATTATGCTTAGCGGACGTGCAGGGGTTTTAACACCAGCGATGACAAAATTTTTGGAAATGAGTAAAAACAATGTTAAAACATTCCAACAAATCATCAATGATTTATTAGACATGTCAAAAATTGAAGCAGGTAAAATGGATTACAAATTTGCTTCAACAAATATCGAAAAAAGTATTGAATTTATTAAAACTCAGCAAAACAACGTTGCTGAAGAAAAAGGTTTAACTTTAACAACTCATTACGATGAAAACTTTGCACCAGTATTTGCTGATGCATCAAGAATTCACCAAGTGCTTAATAACTTATTGTCAAATGCTTTGAAATTTACAAAAGCAGGCGGAAACATTGATATAAGTACAAAAATAGTTGATGCTAGCGAAATTACTTGTCCAAAATGTTTTGAAGACCAAATCAAAAAACTTCACGGAAAATACGTTCAAGTTTGCGTAAAAGACGAGGGTATCGGCATTGAAGAAGAAAATTTAACAAAAGTATTCGACCAATTCCAACAAGTTGAAAACTCGTTACAACGTAATGCTGGCGGTACTGGTTTAGGTCTGCCAATCGTAAGAAAAATTCTTGATGCACACAACGGTGCAATTTGGGTTGACAGTAAAATTAACGAGGGTTCAAAATTCTATTTTGTATTGCCTGTATTAAGCGACAAATCTAACTTCTGGATTTTGCACAAACAACTTATCAAGCAAGCCAAAGTTAATAAAACAAAATTTGTAACTCTTTCAATCTCATCAAAAGATGATTGCATTGAAAAAATTATGAAAAACGAAAATTTAATACATAGCACATATCTTAACAATTCATTACTAGATAAAGAGCCGGATAAGACGACTTTAACAATGGTAATCCCAGACGGGGACGTGCATTTGGTGGATTTCTTAAAACGAAAAATAGATACTGCCGTGCTTAACGATGAAGCCAGATATGGAAAATGTGATATAATGTATTCATATACTACTTATCCAAAGGAGAAAGATTAATGAAAAAAATATTACTTGTTGACGACGAACAAGATATTGTAGAAACATTAAAATTCGTTCTTGAAAGCGACGGATATACATGTTTTTGTGCATATAACGGCGAAGACGGATTAAAATTAGCAAAAGAAATCGTTCCTGATTTAATGATTTTAGATGTAATGATGCCAAAAATCAACGGTTTCAAAATCAGTAGATTATTGAAATACGATGCAAAATACAAAAATATTCCAATAATTATGTTAACTGCTCGTTCACAAGAATCAGATAAACAAATCGGCGAAGAAACAGGTGCTGATGTCTACATCACAAAACCTTTTGAACTTGACGAAGTATTATCAACAGTATCACGATTATTAGAAAACAAAGAAAACAACTAAAATTATGATGGAAGCGGTAACAAACAAAACTTTAGAAAAACTAAAATACGACCTTGTTAGAGAGGGTCTTGTTGAGTACGACACTGTAGAAAAGGCTCAAGAACTTGCTAATGCTCAAAACATTAACATTGGACAAGCACTTATTAGTTCAAATGTTTTATCAGAAGAAACTTTGCTAAAATTTTTGGAAAACAAATTGCATATCCCATACGTGAACCTTGAGGATTACACTCTTGATAAAAATTGCCTACAATACATCAACCTTGTAGATGCAAGAAAATACAGAATTATTCCATTATTCAAAATCGAAGATGTTCTAACAGTTGCAATGGCGGATCCTTTGGACTTGTTTGCTATTGACAAAATTATGGAAAAAGCAGAATGTTCTATCGACCCTGTAATATCTTCAGAAACAAGTATTTTAAAGAAAATTGATGAGTACTACAAAACTCCAAACACTGTAGGTGAAATTTTCACAGAAGCACAAGATACTGGATATGACTGGCACCAAGAATTACACAATGATGACTTGTCAGACGAACATATTCAAAAAATTATTCGTGCAATCTTAAAACAAGCAATTCTTGAAGATAAACACGAAGTTTACTTCGCTCACATGGAAGAAGGTCTTGAAATCAACTTCAAACACAAAGGCTCAGTTTACGAAAAGGGCTTTATTCCATCAGTTTTGACTTCGTCTTTTGTGTCTAAATTGAAAACTCTTTCAAACTTAGACCCATCAGTAAGCGAAATTCCTCAACTTGGAAAACTATGTTTCAAAGTAGATGATATGACTCTTATTGCAAGCATTTCATCATTCCCTACAGTTATGGGCGAAAGAATTGCACTAAAAATTTACAAGCCACCAATGGCTTTGAGTTCAATAATAAAAGACGATGCAAAAGTTCAATTCATAAAGAGTTCACTAGACAAACCTGGAATCGTTCTAGTTTGCGGAGCACCTCTTTCAGGCAAAACTCATTTGATTTATTCAATTTTGAAAGAAATAGCAGATGTTAAGAAAAACATCATGACAATCGAATCAATCACAAAATATGATTTGCCTAAGATTAATCAATGCGAACTTAATGAAAGTATAGGCTTTAACTTAGACAAAGCCTTGAGGTTTATTGAATTCCAATCGCCTCAAATTCTTTATATTGAGGGAATGATGTCAAAATATGATTACATTTCAAGCCTTGCATTCAGCAACAAAACAATCATAACAGAATTTTTGGCTGAAAATATGACAGATTTACGTGAAAAAATGTCATATCCTGAAGTTGAAACATTCAAATCTTTAGTAAATTGCTTGATATTTATCCATTCAAAAGACAGTATTGAGGTATTTGATAAATCAACAATACAAAAATACTTGGCTTAGAAATTTAATATTTATAACAAAAAAATGCCACCCGTTAGGGTGGCTTTAAATTTGGTTTTTGGTTTTGGTTATT
>CAVFCO010000039.1:0-4341 GCA_963620955.1 Alistipes senegalensis
GTATGCACACAATCTAACTTTTTGTTAGTTAATTATATTGTCGGAAATATTGATTTTATACAATTCGGGCGATTTTGTGAAACAAAATCGCCCGAATTTTTATGCTTAAAACAAATATCTTATTTATTCAACCATTCGATTGCAGTTTTTATACCTGAGCCAACTTCAAACTTGTAACCAAGTCTTTCTAGAACTGCTTCAAGCGATGCTACTGCAGTTAATAAATCTCTTTCAGAAACAAAACCTAAAGTTCCCATTCTGAAAATTTTGTCTTTTAATGCGTTTTGACCGTTTGCAACAACAATATCAAAATCTTTGTTTAAGTGGCTTCTGATATCTGGAACGGTGATTCCTGCAGGTGGAAGAATTGATGTGATTGCATAACTTGCGTTTTTGTCCTCTTTTACCAACAATTCCAAGCCCATTGCACGTAAAGAATGTCTTAAGCCTAGAGCAAGTTTTTCGTGGCGAGCATAAATATGTTCCAAACCTTCTTCTTTAATCATTCTCAATGCTTCTTGAAGTGCGAAAATTAGGTTTACCGCTGCAGTGTAAGGAGTTGAATTTTCTCTTACTGATTTTCGGTGTGCGTCCCAACTGAAATAAAAACTTGGGTGTTTGCATTCTTCGTGAACTTTCCAAGCCTTTTCGCTTGCTGTTAAAAAAGCCAACCCAGGGGGAATCATAAAGCCTTTTTGTGAACCTGAAACCAAAACATCAATATTCCATTCATCAGGTTTTACAGGCATGGCACAAACACTTGTAACTCCGTCTACTACAGAAATTGCGTTTGTTTCTGCAATGATTTTACAAATTGCTTCGATATCATTTTTTGCACCAGTTGATGTTTCAGAATGAGTTAAAGTTACGATTTTATAGTCTTTTTCTGCAAGTTTTTTTCTTACATCTTCAGGATTAATAACTTCACCTGCTTCAACTTCGATTTTATCAACATTTGCACCGTAACCGCTTGCAATTTTTGCCCAACGGTTGCCGAAATTACCTAAAACAAGCGAAAGAACGTTATCTCCCTCGTTAACAAGGTTTGAAAGTGCTGCGTCCATTGCCCCTGTTCCACTTGAAGCAAACATAAATACGTCATTTTTTGTTTGGAAAACATATTTCAAATTTTCATAAACCTCTTTTAAAACTTCTGAAAATTCTGAACTTCTGTGTCCAATAGGGTGTTTAGCCATTGATAATAAAACACTTTCTGGAATAGGTGTTGGACCTGGAATCATTAAAAATTGTTTGTTTTTCATATTTATTGTCCTTTCGATTGTACTTGCACACTTGAAATTTCTGCAAAATAGGTTATAATATAAGTAGGGAGTCGGTCAAACTCCGAACAGTTTAACCGACTATGCAACTACAATAACAGAGAAACAATTTGTAAAAGAAGTCCTATTGCCGTTAGGGCTTCTTTTATTGTTAAATTGCTCACATTATCACCTCCTTTCCACCATTTTGCAACTTTTCAGGTCGTTGTGTGTCAGAGGTTTAGTTGTCCTGCTTTATTATATTTTCAATGTTCGTGATAGAATGATTATATTATGATTTACGGTTTTTTATCTACAATTTTATTTATCTTAATATTACCATTTTGGCTTGTTTTAGGTATGTTTAAGCACAAATTAATTGCAGGCTTTAAGGAAAAATGCGGATATTTTAATGCTCCTGAATTGAAAGACAGTATTGTTTTTTATGGTGTTTCTGTTGGTGAAGTCATCGCATTAGAAAATTTGATTAAAAAAACAAAGAAAACTTTTTCAAATCCGATAGTTGTTTGCACCGGAACTCAAACAGGGCAAGAAATTGCAAAGAAAAAATTAGGTGAAGTGGCTGATTTTATCACATATTTTCCTTATGATTTTCCTTTTTGCATAGGACACTTTTTGAATAATGTTAATCCAAAAGTGGTAATAGTTGCAGAAACTGAATTGTGGCCAAATTTTGCAAGACTTGTGAAAAATCGTGGAATTGATTTGATGATTATAAACGGTAGAATTTCCGATAGAACTTACAATTCTTACAAAAAATTGTCGTTCTTTTTCAAACCGATTTTGCAAAATTATACAAAAATTCTTACGCAATCAAATAGAGATAATGAAAAACTTATTTCCATTGGAGCAAATCCTGAAACAACAACCGTTATGGGAAATTTGAAATTTGATATTGCAAAAAAAGATTGCGATTTTGATTTAGGTCAAGGTCGTATAATCATTGCGGGAAGCACTCATTCAGGTGAGGACGAAATTATTTTACCTGTATTTGAGCGAATTAAAAAAGATTTTGCTGATGTTAAACTTCTTGTCGCACCTCGCCACCCTGAAAGACAAAATGCAGTAAAAAAAATGATTGAAGCGACTGGTTTAAACTGGGGATTGCGTTCAAATGGTGATAAATTCGATGATAAAGATATTATAATGCTTGATACAATGGGTGAATTAGGTAAGGCTTATGCACTTTGCCACTTTGCATTTATTGGCGGAAGTTTTAACAAAACTGGTGGTCATAATCCTCTTGAGGCGACGGTTTTTGACAAACCAACAATTTCTGGAACTTGCGTGAACAATTTCAAAGACATATATGCACTTTTGACTCAAAATGGTGCATCAAAAATTGTTTCAAACGCAGAAGAACTTGAAGAATATATGCGAAAACTTCTTTCTGACAACGATTTTTATCAAAAATGTTGTGAAGATTGTAGAACCGTTTTCGCTCAAAACCAAGGTGCCTTGGAATATGTTATAAATGAGTTACGGAATATTAGGTGTATAATGGGAAAGATTTTTGTTACGAAACCGACTTTACCCGACTTAGACGATTTTGTAGGAGAATTAAAAGAAATTTGGGCTTCAGGTAAGGTTACAAATGCTGGTCCTAAGCATAATATGCTTGAAAATGAGTTAAAGAAACATTTGGGTGTAAAAAATGTTTCACTATTCAATAATGGTACAATGGCATTATTGACAGCCTTAAAGGCTATGGATTTACCGTATGGTAGCGAGGTTATAACAACTCCATTTACTTTTGCCGCAACTCCACACTGCATAAGTTGGAATGGTTTAAAACCCGTTTTTTGTGATATTGAACCTGAAACAATGTGCATTAATCCTGATGAAATAGAGAAACATATTACGGATAAAACTTCTGCAATTTTGGGTGTGCATGTATATGGATTTCCTTGTAATGTAGAAAAAATTCAAAAAATTGCTGATAAAAACAATTTGAAAGTTATATACGACGGAGCACATACATTTTCTACAAAAATAAACGGTGTTGATATTGGTAATTTTGGCGATATCACAATGTTTTCGTTCCATGCTACAAAATTGTTTACAACACTTGAGGGTGGTTGCTTAACATATAATAATGACGAGTTAGAGCATAAAATATATAACTTGCGTAACTTTGGTATAAGAAGTGAAGAACTTGTAGAAGAAGTTGGTATTAATGGAAAAATGAATGAAGTTCAGGCTTCTGTAGGGTTGTTGAACTTGAAACTTTATAAGGCAGAACAAGAAAAACGTGCGATTTTAAAACGTTTTTATGACGAAAATTTGAAAAACATTGAGGGTATAAAAATTCCTCAAATGCCTGAAAATACGACAAATTCATATCAATACTATCCAATAGTTGTTGAAAATGAGTATAAAATGACGAGAGATGAACTTTATGCAAAATTGCATGAAAATGATATTTATGCAAGAAAGTATTTTTATCCATTATGCTCGGATTACGAGTGCTATAAAGATTTGCCATCAGCGAAAGTTGAAAATTTGCCCGTAGCAAATGAGTATAAAAACAAGGTTCTTTGTTTACCTTTTTATGGTTCTTTAGAGCAAGAATATCGTGAAAAAATCTGCGAGGTTATAAAATAATGAGCGAAAAAGTTATTTGCATAGTTACTGTATTTTTTAATACAGATGTGATAAAAAAAAGTTTGGATTTTATAACTAAGTTTTCGAATAGACTAGAGATATATGTTACAGAAAATAAAAGTGTAAATACAGAAACGGAAATTAAGCCGTATTGCTTGGAGTTATTGAATAAGGGGCTTATTCATAAATATATTCTTTTTGATGAGAATATTATTGGAAATTCAAAAGATATTTTAATTCAAGATAAATTGGTTGATTTTAATTCGGAACATATTATCATTACTGACGGGGATTTAGTATTAAATAATGAAAATTGGATTGATGAAGAATTGGAAATTCTTGAAAATTCTAAAGTTTTTTGTGTTGGTACGCAAATGGATTTGATAAATATTCCAAAAATGCTGGAAAACAGTATTTATAAACCAAAATCCTATAAGTATGATGATAAATTTAATGT
>CAVFCO010000040.1:0-3209 GCA_963620955.1 Alistipes senegalensis
CTTTAGAACAAGAAAATACTCAATTAAAATTTGATTCTAAAGGCAAACCTGTTAGCAAAAAAGTCATGACAAATGATTTTAGAACAAATACTTTTAACGAAACAAAATTCGAGTTTTCAAAAGAAGGTTATCCAATGATGACTGAAGCCGTTAAAATCCGTCGTGATAAAAATGGCAAGTTAATCAGAAAAGAAACTTATGAAAAATCTGATGTTGCTGGCATGTTCAACGTTAAATATGAATTCCCTAACGGAAAAACAAGACAACTTTCAAAAGCAACTGTTGATAAGAAAACAGGTCATACTTTAATTGAAAAAGACATGCGTTCTGTTGACATGACAAGAACTCAATTTAGATATGAAGATGACCCAAATGGTAACAGAATTGTTGATTACAAAATCACTTCTCCTGATGGTAAAGTTTTGATGGAACAATCACAAACTTTTGAAGTTTTGGGTGAAAACAAATTCCGTTCATCAAGAAACAACAAATCTTATTCAATCGAATATGATAAAAAAGAAAATACTTTAACTGTAATTGATGAACAAAAAGACCAAGGTGTTAAAATCCCAGTTAAAGATTTTATTGTACCAAAAGAACAAGGCGACAGAACTAACCCTGAAAAAGTTAACGCAAGTGAACAAAAAATCATTAATATGTTAAAGAAAATTCCTGGGGACGAATTATTTAACTTAGAACGAACAACTGTTCAAATTGAAGACATTGATGATAAATTAGGTTCATATTGTAGCCCTGGAATTTATCAAATGGGTGAAGATATCATGGCATTTTCAACATTAAATGTTTCAGATGATCCATTTGTATTCTTACATGAATTAGGTCACTCTACAGACATGTGTGGTAAATTTGTAGATTTAAAATTAAATGACAAAGGTGAAGCAACTAGTGTAAAACTTTTAGATACACTTCATGAAGATGAAACTTTCAAGAAAACTTATGAAGAAGAAAGACAAAACTTCTTAAAAGAATTCCCAACAAACGAAAGAAATCACATCGATTACTTCATTGAACAAGAAGCAGTTGCAGGTCAACCTGACAGAGGTCGTGAAGAAACAATCGCAGAAACAAATGCGTTGATGAATACATACCAAACAGTAGATATTTTAGGTATCAGAACTCAATATTTACAACAACACTTCCCAAAAACAATCGCATACTTAAGCGAAAAGTTAACTCCAACAAAATAAGGAGTGAATATATTTTAAAAAAAACCGGCACGGACGAATGTCTGTGCCGGTTTTTTCATATCTGTCATACCGCACTGGTTGCGGTATTTTTATAATATCTGACAAATTCTAATCAAGCGGATTAATCACAATACCTGAAAGTAATTTTGGATAGAAGTAAGTCGATTTTTGAGGCATTCGTTCACCTGCTTCTGAGATTCTTTTGATATCTTGAATTTTAGGATAAGCCATTATGAAAGATGCTTCGGCTTTGCCAGAGTCAATCATATCAAATGCCTCATCTTCTTGCTTGATATATAAAATTCCGTCTTGAGCCATTTGTTCTTCTTGTGTGTAACCCAATTCTTTTGAGATAAGCACTTTGTGTAGAACGATTAAATCAAGAGTTTTTAGAACTTCAGGAACTTTGTATTCGTCAAGAATTTCGTTAACATTTTCTCTAAGTTTTAATAGGTAGAACTTATTAACGTTTTTCAAGTATAAACCCATTGAAATTCTTTCTTTTGATGACTTTTCGATTTCTTCAAGAAGTTTTGATTTCATTTTTGATTTATTTTGACTGTCAAAAGAGATTTCTTCAACGTCAAAGTATTTTTTTACTTTTTCAAGTAAATCTGTAGAGTCGATTGAACGAGTTAAAATACGGTGAGTTGGGAAGATTAATAAATCGTCTTCAAGGTTTGTGAAATAACTCATTACGTATTTTGTAGGGTCGTTTTCATCTGGAGCGTTGATGAAATTTCGGTAATTCATTGCTGTTTCGTAGCGGTGATGACCGTCTGCGATTAAACATGTTTTGTCGCTCAAAACTTTTTCGATTAAGGCGATAGTCTTTTCGTCTTCGATTTTGTATACAATATTTTGAACCCCTAAATCGTCAGTTACGTCAATGAATGGTTTTTGAGTGTAATCGATTGCGTTTTCAATTTGTTTTTCAGGGTCAGAGTATACCAAAAATACTTGTGAAAAGTTTGCTTTGCATTTTTTTGTAATATTTAATCTGTCTTCTTTTGGACCACCCATTGTGTATTCATGCGGTAGAATGTTTTTAGATGCAAAATCTTCAATTCTGTTTCGAGCAATGAAGCCTTTTCTTGTAACCTTTTTGCCATTTTTTTCGTAATTTTGTATTAAATATAAAATACATGGCTTTTCATTTTTTACTAAAACTTTTTCTTCAAGCCAGTTTTTGTAATTTTTTAAGGCTTGGTTGTAACGGTTGTTTTCGTCATTCAAATCTGTAGAATCGTTTGCAAGAATAAGTTTTACGAAATTATATTCGCTTCTTGCCTCAAGTTCATCTCTGTATTGGTCAGAAATAACGTCGTATGGCGGTGCAATAACGTCTTCCATATTAACCTTTTCTTGGTTGTAAACAATAGCACTCAATGGCTTAACTTCAATGGTCATAAATTCCTCCCTGGTTTTTTCTGATTATATCACATATTTGCACCCATGCCAAACTTCCAACCAAAGTATTAAAAATTTCTAACTTTTGTTTAATACAAATTGACTTAAACATGGTTTAAATTGATACTGGAAGAACTTAACTTCCGTCATGGTATATACAATTTGGTATTAATAAAAGATGTTTAAAACGGTGCAAAAGTTGAATATTTATGCTTGCGATGTGGTGAAGATACTACGTCAAGCTATTACTGTGTTTGCGCGTCGGGGGGGGGGTAAAACCTAGTAGTAAAGCGACTTTAAACGAATGCGTGAGTGAAGGCATACAAGCCTTGTCATCCCGCATAAACGAAGTGCATTGCGGGATCTTTGAGAAAATAAAAAGATACCGCAATTCGTTACACTCATGCGGTATGACATTATGTAACTTGCGAATTATAAAAATATTTGATTATTACGGAAAGGCAGGTGCTGATTGATAACAGTTAACACCAATATGCCTTCGATGATAACGCAGAGAAGTTTGTTGAAGGCAACAAACAATATGAACAATGCTCTGCAACGACTAAGTACAGGCTACCGCATAAATTCTTC
>CAVFCO010000041.1:0-12363 GCA_963620955.1 Alistipes senegalensis
GAAATATTATTTTTTAAACCAGATAATTTTGCTTTACTTTTAACACCACCACGTTTGCTATCAACCTTAATTTTGTCAATAGAAACATAGTTTGGTTTAACAACTTCTGGGTGAAGGTTCAAATTTTGATATGGCGACATATTCAACAGTGCAAGTTGAGTTTCTTGAACAACTTGTGGTGATAAAAATTTTGTAGAATATTTTTGAACTTTTTCTAACTGTTCACTTGTATCACCCATAGTCGCTGTAAGCATTCTGCTTTCACGAGAACTAATCAGTTTTTGATAATTATGTTGCCACAATGTAGTTTGATTATTCACATCAATCAAGGCAATTTGTGTTGAAAGTCTATACGCAGGGTCAATTACAGTCGCCCCAGGAATATTCAAAGCGTCCCAAAGTGTACGTCTTGTGATATAACCTTGTGCATCCATATTGCAATTAATCATCAAAACTTGCTTTGTACCAAATTTTGAGGCTAATTTTTGCACTGTCGCATAGTTTACAACATAATTATTTTGATAATCGGTTATAAGTTTTTGAACTTCCTTTTTTAGTCTGTAATTTTCTGGTCGTTCAAGATAAGTTTTAAGTCTGTTAATCGGAACTGCAGACATATCAGGGTGTTGGTTGTAATAATTAATAATGTCTGCACCGATTAAACTTGCAGATTTTTGAAAAATTATGTCATTTTTTGAATCTAAAAGCAAATCGTTTGGAATAACCAAAAAATTAAACTTCGCTGCATAGCAATTTGCAGTTGTCATTAAAAATATGAATAAAATAAATCCAAAAAGTTTTTTCATGCTAAAATTATATCATATTCTTTAAGTTAGTGCGAATTATTAAAAAGGAGTTAACAAATGGATTACAACAAACTAATGGAAATGGCTAAAAAAGCAAGTGATAATTCTTATTCACCATACTCAAAATTCCCAGTAGGTGCTTGCGTTTTGACTGAAAGCGGTAAAACTTTCATCGGAACAAATGTTGAAAATTCTTCATTCGGTGCAACAATTTGTGCAGAACGTAGTGCAATTGTAAACGCAATTGTAAACGGCGAAAGAAAACTTACAGCAGTTGCAATTTATGGTCCAAAAATGAAACGTTGTGCTCCATGTGGTATTTGCAGACAAGTAATCAACGACTTCAAATCAGACAAAGGTGTAGATATTATTCTTGAAGGTGATAACGGCGAAATCGAAGTTCACACAATCGATGAATTATTACCTTTAGGTTTCGATTTATAATATATAATATTGATATGTTCATTTTCGAATTCATAAAAAAATATTGGTACAAAACTTATCGAGAACCAAAAATTCTTGAGGAAGAAAAATGTATCAAACAGTATGATGCAACAAATGATTCTCCAGATTTTATTGAGGATTACGAAACTTGTGAACACGTTTTTATGCCAATCGACAGCACCGGCGAGGTTTTAGCCTGCACAAAATGTGGCATTTTGGCAAATAAAGAGGACGTTTGTAAAGATAATTTCTTTGAAAGGAAAGAAATTTAAAAAAATGCATTATAATAGAATTATGATGAAAAAGATTTTATTCGTACTTCTATTTATTTTTGCATTGCAAAATACTTGTTTTGCAACTACTCCTGTTGATTTCATTTACATAAACGGTTCAAACAATAACAATGAAAAAATGCACCAATGGTTTTTGAAAGGCATTAAAAAATTTCACCCTGTTTTGAAAAAACAAATTGAAAAAGATGCTTATGTGAGAAATTATTTTCTAAAAAATGGCGAATATGTTATTGAAGAAAAACCGTCTAATTTCTTTTGGGGATATAAAAGCCAAGAGGATTTGATGTTTATGCAGGAAACAGTCGACCTTTTGCGTGCAACAAGTCCAACTATAGCATTTATCGTGCGTAATACGATTGCAAACATAATGCACGATGCAATTTGGGTGCAAAAAACTCATAATATGATTCCGATTTTACAAGACTTGGATAAACAGGTTAAAAACGATATCAAAAAAGGCAAAAAAGTTGTCTTGCTTGGCTATTCAGCAGGTTCATTTATTACAGTTGAATACCTTTTAAACAAAATGCCATACATAAATTTGGCAGAATATTTTGAAAAAGAGAATTTGGATAACGATTTAAAGAAAATGATTAGCGAAAACCCAAGAAAAGATACCTGTTTAATGGCTTTTGTTGGTTCAAATTTAACAAATGCAACTCCTTTGAGTCAAATTGTTATCAATAAAAATAAGGCAGAATTTAAAGAAGCATACATGAATATTGATTCTTTCACTGATGAATATTGCGTTCCAGACGATACAGTTATTGGTGTAATAAATTATGCAAGCCCAATACCACTATTTTATTCAGATATAAGCGACAAAAATTTAGGGACTTTCAAATATAACCACTTAATGTACAATTACTTAATTGAACACGACTTCTTTTTCTTGACTGTAAACTTTGCAGACGACCCACTTGGATTTCCAAACGGAGTAAATTATACAAACAGTGAAATCCAAAAATTTATAAATATGGAATTTGAAAAAGAATTAGGATTTTTCTATGATTATTCAAGAAAATCAAGTATGCGAACATTTATGGGTGCTCACACATCATACTGGAGTGCAAGAAAACGTTTTTCAAAAGCGATAGTTCAAGCCTATACAGAGGGTAGAAAATTCCAATATGACGAAGAATTCCAAGAAGAGGTAAAAAATTCTATCTTAAATCCAAAGAAAACTCATAGAAATTAAAAATAAAAAAACAAATTAAAAAGCGGAGCAACCAACTCCGCTTTAAATAAAAACTCTCAACTATCTTAACTAACTATCTCATATCTCTTAATATACGCATACAGCCCATTCTACACATATCTCACTACACTGCATGCTTTTCTGGTTTGTCTATTTAACCGCAACCAATTTTTGTTGAATGCCTTGTTCAGCGTTCATCATTCTTGCACTTGCCATAGCCATTGATCTACGTTTTTTAGCACCTCTTAAAATGAATTCTACGCCGTTATAAATATTGTTTGTTGGTTCTTCGATTTTTCTTAACATATACACATCCCTTTCAGTTGGTTATTTACTGATTTAACTTACATACTTTATATCGACAACCCTAAATTGAAACTTTAGGATTTTGAGTTATTTGTTTACATTTTGTTACAAACTTTATTCATAACATTAATTAATAAACAAATGACAAATCGTTTTTAGCAAGTTATTATTGAATTAAGGGATATAAAAATGACAGAAATTATAAATAATAAAATTATAGATTTTAACGAAGATATCGGTGCGGCTCTTTTGAGAACAATTATGTTGGCTAAAACTGCTGTTCCATATTCACACAAAAGAGTTGCTGACAATTTTGTCGTAATTAAAAGAATGTATAAATTCCACACAGTTAAAGCCGCTGTCGCTTTAATGGAATACGAATTATTGAAAAAATACGACATGCAACCGCTTGAATATACAACAATTAACAAAGCAAACGACGAATTAGAATTTTTGAAGAATGCTTCTATTTCAAACGATTTTGCACTAAGACAAGATGCAGATAAAATTTTAATTATTCGTGCAAAAGAACTTAAAAACATCACTGCTAGTGCATATTCAAACATTCCAAACGAAATGTATAACGGTTACAAAGCAATCGAAAAATATTTTGAAGAAATCACAAAATTTTATAAGTAAGGTTTTATGAACAGAAAAGAATTTATAAATGCCAAAAGAATTGTAATCAAACTTGGCACAAATGTTTTACGCAACGAAGAAGGAGAAGCCTCTCTACCTCGCTTATATTCTTACATTGAAGATATTTCAAGACTTGTGAGACAAGGAAAAGAAGTTATTCTTGTAACTTCTGGTGCAGTTGGATTGGGCAGAAAAAAACTTGGTGTCGAAAAATCTGATGACCTTATCTTAAAACAAGCCTGTGCTGCGATTGGTCAATCAAAATTAATGTCAATTTACGAAAACGGTTTTGATGCCTATGGAATCAAGATTGCACAAATCCTTTTAATTGAAGATGATTTCGCACAAAGAAAAAGATATTTGAGTTTGAGAAACACTCTAAACAGATTGCTAGAACTTAGTGTTATTCCTGTTATTAACCAAAATGACACCGTTTCAACATTAGAACTTGAAACTGTATACAAAGATGCTCAAGTTTGTTTTTCAGATAATGACAAACTTTCAGCACTTGTATCAAGCGAATTAGATGCGGATTTATTGATAATTTTATCTGACGTAAACGGTTTATACGACAGCAATCCAAAGGAAAATCCTAATGCAAAAATTATCAAAGAAGTTCCTGAAATTACAGACGAAATTATGAACTTGGCATCAGGTGTTTCTGACGGCGGTAGAGGCGGAATGAAAACAAAACTTGAAGCCTCAAGACTTGTAACTCGTTTTGGTGGAAAAGTTCTTATTGCAAACGGCAAAATTCCTCATGTAATAAAAGAGATTTTCAACGAAGCAGACTTAGGTACAATGTTCTTGCCAACAGACGAAAGCCTTTCAGGCAAAAAACGTTGGATTGGTTACGCAACAAATATTATCGGAAAAATTGTTGTAAACAACGGTGCTAAAAAGGCGATTTTAGAAAAAGAATCAAGTCTTTTACCTATCGGTGTTGTTGAAATTATAAACGAATTTAAAAAAGGCGAAGTTATTTCAATTCTTGATGAAAACAAAGAAGAAATTGCTCGTGGCATTACAAATTACAATTCAGAAGCATGTCAAAAAATTATGGGACACCACTCTGACGAAATTTTAAGTATTTTAGGTTACAAAAATTACGACGAACTTATCGTCCGTGATAACATTACAACTTTATAGGATAGAAAAATGAATTTTGAAGAAATTGCAAAAAATGTCAAAAACGCAAGTCTTGAAATGGCTGATATTACAACAGAAATCAAGAATAATGCTCTTTTAAAAATTGCAGAAAATCTTGAAAAATCTTCTCAAGAAATTTTTTCTGCAAACAAAATCGACCTTGAAGAAGCAAAAGACAAAATTTCTACATCTGTTTTCAATAGATTAAAACTTGATGAAAACAAACTTAGAGATATGATTCAAGGTATCCGAGATGTTGTAAATTTGCCAGAACCAATCGGCAAAACTCTTTTAAAACGTCAACTTGACGAAAACTTAGTTTTGCACAAAATTTCTTGCCCAATAGGTGTTATCGGAATTATTTTTGAAGCAAGACCTGATGTTATCGCACAAATTTCTTCACTTGCAATAAAATCGTCAAATGCCGTAATTTTAAAGGGCGGTAAAGAATCAATTAATACAAATAAAACAATTTTATCAATAATAAATAATACCTTGGAAACAATTGAAAATTTTCCTAAAAATGTTTTACAACAAGTATTTTCACACGAAGATGTTGCTCAAATGCTTGAATGCGATAAATATATCGACTTAATTATCCCAAGAGGCGGTAATAAGTTGGTAAAATTCATCAAAGAAAACACAAAAATTCCTGTTCTAGGTCATGCTGACGGAATTTGTCATATTTTTGTTGATAAAACAGCAGATTTTGAAAAAGCAGTAAAAATAATTGTCGACTCTAAAACTCAATATCCGTCGGCTTGTAATGCGGTTGAAACTTTGTTAATTCATAAGGATTTTGCACAAAAAGATGAATTATTAAAAGAACTTGAAAACGCAGAAATTACACTTGTTTCAAACCCAGACACTTGGGCTTTTGAACACGGCGATAAAACTCTTGCATATAAAACAGTTGAAAACCTTGAAGAAGCAATAGACCATATAAATACCTACGGTTCAGGTCATACTGATTGCATAATTACTGAAAATCTTGAAAATGCTGAAAAATTTATGCAAAAAGTTGATTCTGCAGGAGTTTATCACAATGCATCAACTCGATTTGCAGACGGATTTAGATACGGTTTTGGGGCAGAAGTTGGAATTTCTACAAACAAAACCCATGCCAGAGGTCCAGTAGGTCTTGAAGGTTTAACAATATATAAATATAAATTAATCGGCAACGGACATATCGTAAAAGATTACGTTGAAGGCAAAAAACATTTTAACCATAAGGATTTATAAATGAAAATTGGTGTTGTAGGATTAGGTTTAATCGGTGGATCTATATTTAAGGCTTTAAGCGAATTTCACGAGGTTATCGGAATTTCTAATTCTCAAAAAAACTCTCAAAAAAACATTACTGATGACCTAAATGCATTAAAAGATTGTGAAATTGTTTTTGTTGCAACACACATGAATAAAACCGTTAAAATTCTTGATGAATTAAACGAAATTTTAGACGAAAACACTGTTGTTGCAGATGTTTGTTCATTAAAAGAATTTGTTTGTCAAAAAGAATACAAATATAATTTTGTTCCAACTCACCCAATGGCAGGTACTGAAAACACTGGATTTGAACACTCTTTCAAAGAACTTTTTCAAGATGCAAAATGGGTTGTTTGTAAAAAGAATTGCCCAGAAAATTTGAAAAAAGTTATTCAACAAATGGGTGCAGAAATAGTTTTTGCAACTCCAAAAGAACATGATGAAGCGGTTGCATTGATTTCGCACATGCCAATGGTTTTATCTCAAGCACTTTTCAAATCTGCACAAGGAAACAAATTGGCTCTACATCTTGCATCAAGCGGTTTTAGAGATATGACAAGACTTGCTCTTTCAAGTGAAGAAATGGCTGAAGATATGGTTAATATGAATTATAAAAATATTCAAAATGCTATTTTAAAACTTTATGCCTCAGTTGGAGATTTGATAAAAGAGGATTATAGAAACGAAATTTGCGACATTAAGCAAGAACGATTAAAAATGTACAAAGACGGTAAAAATATTTTATAAAAAGGGTAAATGTATTTTTATTTTCTGCATATAAAATTTTAACTAAAAATGCCGTGCATAAACTGTTTTACGATTTCATTAATACTTTCTTGTGTTTTTAAAATAATGCAAGTATTAATAAGCCCAATGAAAGTCCATGCCAGTCTTTTTTCCGAACCTTTCATATTTCGGTGAATTCTTGCCATAGATTTAAACATTTTTTCAATAATTTGATATTGAATACCTTTAAATTCTGAGGCAATTTTGCTAAGTGTAGTTCCGTCTGGGGCAAATGTAGCACAGAGAACCATTTTGTAGAATTTTTCGTTCTCTTTTGCGAATTTTAAATAAGTCTGTGCAACGTTTGTAAGAGTTAAAATAACGTCTTTTTCATATATTTTTGGGTGGGGTATATAGTGAGCATTTATTTCCAATAAATCGTTCAACTTTTTGTAATTTACAGATAACAATTCTTTTAAAACACTCTCTTTGTTTCCAAAATAATAATACAAAGTAGGCTTTGTAATCCCTGCTTTTTCGCATAAAGTTTGTACGCCTACGGCATCGTAGCCTTTTTTTGAAAACAAATCAAGAGCAATATTTAAAATTTTATTTTTATTACATTGATTATCCATAACCTGAGTATATACCGAACGGTATACAAAGTCAAGAAAAAAATCATATTTTTAGAGGATAACTTATTTTTGTTTCTTTTTTAGAATAAGTGTGTGGAAAAATAATCGGGAAAGATTATTTTGGGGAGAATGGATATGGCTATTAGTATCAAAATTGTAAATGAGTATGTTGATGAAGAATTTGAACCACAAAATAATGGTGAAATTTCTGAATCTATCACACAAAATTGGACAGAACAAGCATTAGAGTGCTACCAATTAGGTTGCGATTGCTCAAGATGTTCTATTTCAAAAGGTAAATATTCTTTTGTTTGCCAAATGCCAAAAGTTGTAAAAATTCTTTTGAAAATGGGCAAACCAAGTTCTAGTATTAAATTAGCACAAGCATAATTTAATCAAATTTACTCATCAAATGTTGTGCTGCGGTGAGCATTGGATCAATGCTGGTTGAAAAAGGCGGAGCATAAGTCATATCATTGCCAAAAAATTCTCTTATTGTCATTTTTGAGAGCAATGCACCTGTTAGTGCGTTAATTCTCTTATCCACATCGCCTTGACCAAGACCTTGAGCACCTAAAATTCTTTGTGTTTTTTTGTCTGCAGTAAGTTTTATTATTATGCTTTCAACATCTGGCATATAACTTGCTTTGTCATTTTTTCTAACAACCACAGAAATCGGGTCAAAACCGTATTTCAAGGCTTGTTTTTCAGTTAACCCTGTCATTGACATAGTAAAATTAAAATATCTTGTAACAGCAGAACCTAAAACACCTTCAAAGTTATCTACTTCGCCTGAAACATTGATTGCACAACATCTGCCCTCTTTGTTTGCTGTAGAACCAAGTGGAATCCAACATGGAACATCTGCAACTGCGTGATATTTTTCAACACAATCACCGCAAGCATAAATATCTTTGATATTTGTTTCCATTTGCGAATTTACTTTTATTGCACCAGTTACACCTAGTTCAATGCCTGCATCAACGGCAAATTGCACATTTGGACGAACACCAACAGATAAAACTACCATATCAGTTTCAATTTCTTTTCCATCTGTAGTTATAACTTTTTGAACTTTATTTTTACCATCAATTCTAGATATAGTCGCATTATTTATAATTTTTACTTGTTCAAGGTGTTTTTGTATAACATATTTTTGAATAATTTCAGATAAATCATTATCAAAAATTGGCATAATTGTATCACTGGATTGAATTACAGTTACCATAAGTCCTTGTTTTACAAAGGCCTCTAACAATTCAATTCCGATATAACCGCAACCTAAAATAACGGCTCTTTTACTTTGCAAAACCGCTTTTTTAATGTTTTCACCGTCCTCTAAAGTTCTGAGTGTGAAAACATTTTCTAAATCAACACCCTTAATGTCAGGGACAAAAGGAATTGCACCAGAAGCAATAACCAACTTATCGTAAATATCATTAAAAACCTCACCTGTATCTAAATTTTCAACAACAACTTCTTTTTTCTCCGGAGCAATAGATTTGACAAGATGTCGTAAATTCACATTTATACCTTGTTCAGCATATTTCGTATATTTTCTTATGATAAGAGTTTCAACCTCTTTAATTGAGCCTGCAATGTAGTATGGAAGCCCACATGCAGAGTATGAAACCTCATTGTCAGAAGTATAAATTACAATATCCCAATCAGGTCTTAACCTTTTTAATTTCATTGCGGTTTTTGAACCTGCCGCAACAGCACCAATAATTATAACTTTCATAAAAACATTTTAAAAATAAAACACAATTTTACTATTGCATAACTTGGTAATTTTAAAAAAGGGCAAAAAAAAAGTTCCTTGTGGAACTTGTTTGAAATTTTCTTCTTTAGGAAGGAAGTGTGTAGGGTAGGTTAGTGTGTAGTGTGTGTTAAATGTTCTCTCTAATTTATCTCTCGTTCTTTTCTCTCGTTTTTCTTCTCGTTAAACGGAATATTAAATCTCTCTCGTAATCTCTGTGTTTATTTAATGTTTGTCAGATGACTTACATGTATATAAAGTATTTTAAAAAGGTCAGATTTCAGAGTTTGTATTTTTTGTTACAATTCGCAACATTTAAAACAAAATTATTGATTTTATTGACTTTCAGCATATACAGATATGCGACATTGTAATAAATTACAATGTCGCATAATAATTTTTATATTATTTTTTAGTTTTCAATTGGTTTAACAACCGTATAATACATAGTGTATTTTCGCTCTTGCCTAAATTTATTATATATTTTAAACTCATATCCAATCGGTTCAATATTTTTTGTTTTATCCAAATATGGAACTAACCTTTTTGCCGTTTCATCAAGATTACCTTTATGGCGAGTCATAATAATTGCTCCGTTTTTCTTAATTTCTTCTTGAGAAACCCAAGGATTTTCATGCCCGTATGTATCCAAAATCATATTTGGGTGAGTTTCATCATAAATACTTATTGGCAAAGCATATTCAATATACCCACCTACATATTTTAAATTTTTGCCAGTTTGGTTCAAGAAGATAGTTTTCATATCTTGAGATACAGTCTTATATGGATAACGACTTCTAAAATTTTTTTCTACAGCAAACAATATTAGCATAACAATTAAAATAATTGTCATCGCTGCATAAACCCACTTTATAACATAAGAAGAAACCTTTTCATCAATTTCAATTGGGAAGAAATAAAATAGCAATATTCCAATCATATAAACCATTGGATAACCCCAAGTTCCGTGAACTTGAGTTCCTGTAATTAACCCCGGAAGTGCCTGAAATAATACAGGACAAATTCCCAATAAAATTAAGAACCAAGCATCTTCTTTTGTTTGATATTCGTTCAAAATTAATGGTAACTTAAATCTTAGCCTTGATGCTAAAAATATGACAACCGTTCCAATTATCGCCATTGTTTGTGCTAACAAAAACATAAATGGTGCTTCTAAATACTTCAAAATTCCTTGATATGCTTGTGCATAACGTTCCTCGCATTCTTTAAAATACAAGAATGAAAAGAAATCATATTTTATTAACCATAACAAATGTGGTAAAAATATTAAAAATGCGATAATAACAGATAAATAAAATCTGAAATTTTTATAAACACTTCTGCCTTTTGGAATAACTATTGAATAAATAATCATAGGTAAAAGTAACATAACTGTTTGATATTTTGCCAAAAAACTCAAACCAACACTAACACCTAACATAGTCCAATCAAGCATTTTATCTTCTTGTAATGCTCTATAAAAATGATACGCAATTGCTGGAAACAACCAGAATAAAATAAAATTAGGACTAAAACCATCAAAAACTGTCATATAACTATATACATGACAACCCTCTAGAACCATAACAGCAAGAATTGCTTGTTGTTTATTTAAAAAGATTTTTCCGAGTTTATAAAGATAAATAAATCCAGCCAAGACACACAATTGCCCTAACAAGTAAATAGAAAAATCAGTTTTTCCAAGCAAGTTATAAAATCCATAAGCCATCCAACCTACTAAAGGTGGATGTTTGTGTGTTCCAAAATCAAATAAACTGCCCCAATAAATACTTTCCATTGCATCAGTTGGCAATAAATCTCTAATAAAAGGTAAAGTTGACCAAACTAATACATGTATTATTAAAAATATAATGAACAGTTTGTCTAAACTTAACTTACGACTTTGCATTTTTTCTCCTTAATTTCACAACACAATATCAATGTGTTGTGAGTTTTGAAAAACCGTAAATTTCCTCAAAAAAAGTAACCATTTATATTTTTAAATATTTTTGTTTTTGATATAATTTCTACAAGATTACATACAATACAACACATTGATATTGTGTTGTGAGTTTATTTTGAGCCCTATTAAAGAATAAAATTTTTATAACTTTCATCTATTCTATCTTGGTCAATTCCTATGTATCTAAGGGTAATTTCTGATGAAGAATGATTAAATATTTTTTGTAAAATTACAATATCTTTAAATTTTTTATAATGATGATATCCAAAAGTTTTACGTAAAGAATGTGTTCCAATATTGTATTTCAGCCCAACATTTAAACTTGCCTCATTTAATATTTTATATGCTTGAACTCTATCTAACCTATTTTTACGCTGGGTAAAAAATAAAGGCTCATCATCATTTCTATTTTTTACAAAATGGTTTAATAAGATTTTTAATTTTGAATTTATTGGAAATTTTTTATATTTGTGAGTCTTTTTTTCAACAATTTTAATGTAAGAACGATTTTTGACATCACCAACATTCAGTGCCAAAATATCTGATATTCTTAATCCACTATTTATACCCATTACAAAAAGTAAAAAATTTCTTTCATTTCTTTTTCGCAAATAAATTTCAATACGCTTAATATCCTTTTTACTCCTTATTGGTTCTACAACATTCATTTCATACCTCCCATTTTTACCATATTTGCTAATTTGTATTACTTAATTATTATTTAATAAGATATGAACTCAATCTAAAAAACGTAGCCTATTTTATTAGATTGTAATATAATTTATTATTATGAGAAAAAGAGTTATTTTATTATTTCTGATTTTTTTAGTACTTTTTTGTGTACTAATTAACCAAAATTTCGTTAAATATGTGTACGTGAGTCCACAAGTTAACACATCAGTTTTGCCTTATATCACAAAAAGCATTAAACCTATTGAGCAAAACTTTAAAACAGTTATGGAATTATGCCAAAAAGAGCATAATGACATAAAATATGCTTACATTAATTATTATGGAAGCGGTTTTTTGAAAGAAAACAAAATTCCAAACGACTTAGATGTATCCGTTGGTGTTGACCTTGGTACTTATGAATTTGACGGAACAAATTCTAGTGAAATAGCAAAAGATTTAGCAAACAAAATTGAAAGTTTTCATGTTTTTACAACTGCAACTTTTATG
>CAVFCO010000042.1:0-11408 GCA_963620955.1 Alistipes senegalensis
ATTTTTATTTGTTAAGACAACCGAATGCGATTGTAATATGTTCTTTAGGGTTAACTGCAGAGATTTTAGCCCCTTTAGGGTCTACAACGTATGCGATTTCATCACCTGAAGTTTGGAATAAGCCCATAGTTCCGGATAGAGCAGTTCTTGTTAAATCAATAGGTGCTTTAACAGATTCTACTATAGCATCACCCATGCTTCTGCCAGCGGCTTTGAATTGACTTTGAGAAGTTTCTCCAAGTGCAGTACCAACGCCGTTTGAAACGTTTTCAACTGCGTTACCCAAGTTAGTAACCATACCACCTACGGCTCTTGCAGATGTGCCTGCTAGTGAACCCGCCCATGTGAATGGAAATGCAAGAGTTCTTGCAATTAAGTGTGGATTTTTCTTTTTGTCAATTTGTGCCGTTAGAATTTGTTTTGGTAATTCTGCTTTGCAATCGCCGTTTTGAATTTCAGTGAATGCAAGTTTTAATGCACCTTTTTCTTTGCAACCGTTTGGACGGATAACTTCGATAACTTTACCGTTTACACGAGAACCGCAAGGGTAAACTTGACCATTGATTGTTACTTCTTCCAATGTAGTTGCTGCAAAGTGTTGACCTACATGAGCGGATTTTGCGTTAACTTGATCTAAGAATTCAAGTTTAAGTGTTGGAATTTGAACAACTTCTTGGTTTTCAAGATATGCTTGTTTTGATTTGTCTAGCGGACAACCTGCGTTTGCGGTTTGAGGGTTTTTGTCATAACCGCCTGCTACACGAACATTTTGTAACATTGAAGCAATATCGGCTCTTGAGGCTGCTTTGTTTGGTAAAATCATATCAGAATTTGGTAAATCGGCTAATGCACCGTTTTCAATTGCGGTTGCAATAGGAATTTGCGACCAACTTGGTAATCTGTTACCGTCTTTGTATTTAGACAAAATTTCTTTTGCTTTACATTCGTCGATGTTGCAGTTATTTAAGCCTTTTGCCATTGCTGTAAGTGCTTCTGCACGTGTAACGTGGTTGTTAGGCATAAATCTTCCGTTTGGATAGCCTTTCATCAAGTTTTCATCTACTGCTTTTGCGATTAATGGATTTGCCCAGTTGCCCGCAGGAACATCGGCGAAAATACATTTTGGTTCTAAGGCACAACTGTCCATATTGAAACCTTTTACAAGCATTGTTGCAAATTCAGCACGAGTTACACTTCTATTTGGTTTGAACATTTTGTCAGGATAGCCGACGATAACGTCATTCATCGCCAACTTGTCGATGTCGCAAGATGCCCAATAATTTTCTGGAACATCTGGGAAGTAGTTTAGTAAATTGGCGGCTGCTCCTGTCATGCCTTTTAAGTTAGAATTTAATTCAAAAGGTTCGTAACTTTTTTTCAAGGCTTGAATTGAATTTTCTGTGTGAATGTCTATCGGACAACTACCGTCTACATATTTTTCTTCACCGTTAACATTTACACCGTTAATTGTGTCCATATTTGAATTTAAGTATGGTAATTGGCTTGCTGCACCTGTCATTGAACCGTCAGATGAAATTGTTGCACCTGAAATATTAGGATTTAACTTGTTTTCACCAGATGTAATTGAGTTTGAAGTTTCGCCAACGTAGTTGTTTGTACCGTAAATAGCATTTGGATAGCCATAAATTTGTCGCATATCACTTCTATTTGTTGTTTGAGCAGAGGCACAACTTGCACAAGTTGGTTGTGGAACTTCTGCACAACGTTCCATTGGTTCTTCTTTTTGACATTTACATTTTGCCTTTTGTTTATGGCATTTATCACATTTGTTTTTTGTAACTTTTTCGCAAGGTGCTTTTACACTTTGTGTATCAACATCTCTGTTACAAGGACATGCTGCCATTGCATTTGATATCGCAGTTGCACTTATCCCCATTGCAATTAAGGCTGCTACTGTTAATTTTTTGAATTTCATTGTTTTTAAACCTCCTTATTTCTTTCTATTTGGTTAATTTTTTGTTCCTTCGACTTTTTTATGATTATGTATTTTAAATCGTTTTATAACATTGTCGAAAGCGGTTATATAGGTAGGCTATTTTGAAAAGAACTTTTGGGTAAGAGTGGAATTTTTTTTGTGTTTCGTTTATTATTTAAGTACAGAAGTATAGAATAAGGTTTTATAATGAAAATAGGAATACCAAGAGGTTTATCTTTTTATAGCATTTTTCCATTTATGTATGGATTTTTCAAAGCCATGAATATTGAAATGGTTTTGTCTGATAAAACTACTAAGAAAACATTATCAAGCGGTTCGTCTTTAGTAGTTACAGAAACATGTTTGCCAGTTAAAATTTTTGTAGGACAAGTGTTAAGTCTTATTGAAAAAGGGGTTACAAAGATTTTTGTACCGTCTATTCAATCAATTGCACCAAAAATTTATAACTGCTCAAAAATCAGAGGACTTCCTGATTTAATCCGTAATGTAGTGAAAAAAGATTTTGAAATTATTGAACCAACATTTGATAAATCTGCTAAAAACCAAGGCTTATATACATTCTTGAAAGAATGTGTTGCACCATTTGGTATTACTGATTTTGAAGCAATTAAAAAAGCCTCAAAAGCAGGTTGGAGAGTGTATAATAACTTCCATGTAATGCTAAAATCTGGCATGTCTTACGAAAAATCTTTGAAATATGCTACTGAGGGAAAACTTTTAATTGAAAAAGATGAAACAGAATACCCAATTTCAGTTGCTGTAGTTGCTCACGATTACAATCTTTATGACGAACGTGCTTCTATGAAAGTTATTGAAAAATTAAATAAAATGAACGTTAAAGTATACACTGCACTTCAATTGACAGAAGAAAAATTGATGGAAGGCGTTGCAACTCTTGGCGAATCTGTTTACTGGGCAAACGAAAAAGAAATGACAGGCTGTGCAGGTCATTATCTAAAAGATAATAGAATTGACGGTATTATTACAATTACCGCTTTCGGTTGTGGTCCAGATTCTCTAATGCTAGAACGTGTTACAAGAAAATCAAAACAATTCAGCAAGCCTTTATTGAATTTGACAATCGACGAACACACTGGTGAAGCAGGATTTATCACTAGATTAGAAGCCTTTGTTGATATGCTTTATCGTAAAAAACGTATGCAAGGTATTGTTGAAGAAGGTTTTGCACCGACTTCAAATGTTATGAAATATATTTAAGATTTCAAAATAAAATAATAAAAAAGAGAAGTTTTTAAAACTTCTCTTTTTTTTGTGTATGTTTTTATTTTATTAATGATGCATTCTTGTGATACTAAATAAACTCAAGACGAACATAATCAAAAGTAAAATGAACATATAGATTATGTAGTGTCCGATAGAGCCTACAAGTGATGTTGCGATTGCACCACCAACGATTGCTACAAGAGTTAAAATCGCAACGGTTTTGTTTTGTGAAAAACCTGCTTTTAACAATTTGTGGTGAATATGTTCAGCATCAGCAACAAATGGTGATGTACCTTTTAGGATACGTCTTAAACTTGAGAAAGTAATATCCATAATTGGTACTGCAAGAACTACGAATGGTAAGAAAATAGCCAAAGTTGCCGTTTTCATTACCCCTGTAATTGATAATGATGCCAACAAAAATCCGGCAAATAAAGCACCTGAATCACCCATAAAGATTTTTGCAGGGTTGAAGTTATAAGCCAAAAATGCAAGCATTGAACCTGCAAGAATGAATGCAATTAAAGCACTGATTGGATTTGATGGTGTCATTGCAACTGCAACAATTGCAAGAGTTACAGAGTTTACTGTGATTACAGAACCTGCAAGTCCGTCAACACCGTCAATGAAGTTAACCGCATTACAAATTCCAACAATCCATAACAATGTGATTGGGTATGATAACCAACCTAAGTGGAAAACTCCGCCAAATGGGTTGATTATTGTGTCAATTTTTACCCCTAAAAGGTAAACGATAGTTACAATCGCAATTTGTATGAAAAGTTTGAATTTCGCATTTAAGTTGTATACATCGTCAACCAAACCTAACAAGAACATCAACGAACCGCCAAGTAAGATTCCTGACAATAAACTTCCGTATGGGTAGTAACTTAAAAATACCAACAACAAGAAAGTAAGCATTGTGCTTGACCAAATTGCAACACCGCCTAATCTTGAAACTGGAATTTTGTGGATTTTACGTTCGTTTGGCAAATCTACCAAACCCTCTTTTTTTGAATACGCAATTACAAGTGGAACAATGAATACCCCTAAAATTAAAGAGATGATTGCTCCGATAATATGTACTTGTGCTTGTCCTAATGTCGTAAGAATTGTTTTATCTCCTATATTGTTTGTCTATATTAATTATACAATGGATATTTTTTGCAAAGTTTTAATGAACGTTCTCTTAAGTTTTTAAGTCCAACTTCATTATCTGATGAATAAATTGCACCGGCAATGATTTTTGCAACTTCGTCCATATCGTCTTCTTTAAATCCTCTTGTTGTAACTGCAGGTGTTCCTAATCTGATACCGCTTGTTACAAACGGGCTTTGAGGGTCGTTTGGCACTGTGTTTTTGTTTGCTGTAATTCCAACAACTTCCAAAACGTTAGCCATATCTTTACCAGTTTTGCCCAAACGTCTTAAATCTAAAGTCATTAAGTGGTTTTCTGTCATACCACCTACAATATCCATGCCCTCGTTGATTAAACCATTTGCCAAGGCTTTTGCGTTTTTAACGATTTGTTCTGCATAAGCCTTAAATTCTGGTTTTGATGCTTCAAGTAGAGCAATTGCTTTACCTGCGATAATGTGTTCTAAAGGTCCACCTTGAGTCCCTGGGAATAGTGCTTTGTCAATTCCTAGAGCATGCTCTTCTTTACACATAATAATTCCGCCACGAGGTCCTCTCAAAGTTTTGTGAGTTGTTGTTGTAACGAAATCTGCGTAAGGTGCTGGTGATGGGTGAACGCCACCTGCAACAAGTCCTGCAATGTGTGCGATATCAACCATTAAATATGCACCAACTTTGTCTGCAATTTCTCTAAAACGTTTGAAATCAATGATTTTTGAGTAGTTGCTTGCACCCGCAATAATCATTTTTGGTTTGTTTTCTAATGCAAGTTTTTCAACATTATCGTAATCAATTACACCGTCATCGTTTACACCATAACTTACAACGTTGAAGTATAAACCTGAGAAATTTACTGGAGAACCGTGTGAAAGGTGTCCACCGTTTGACAAATCCATACTTAAAATGGTATCGTTAGGTTTTAGGGCATATAAAAATACTGCCATATTTGCTTGAGCACCACTATGTGGTTGAACGTTAGCATGGTCAACGTGGAATAATTCACATGCTCTTTTTTGTGCTAATTCTTCAATTGCGTCAATGTTTTCACAACCATTATAAAATCTTTTGTGAGGTTTTCCCTCTGCATATTTATTTGTTAAAACTGTACCACAAGCCGCCATAACTGCTTTTGATGTAAAGTTTTCACTTGCAATCAATTCGATTGTTGTTTGTTGACGTTCCAACTCTTTTTCTATAAGTTCAGCAACCACTGGGTCTGTTTCTTTTATTAATTCTAGTTCCATTAAATCCTCCTCAATATTGCTTAATTATAGGTTAAATATAGAATTTTGGCAATTTGTAACAAAAAAGCAGTACAAAATAAATTGTACTGCTTTTTGTATTTTTGAAAATTACTTATTAATGAAGCGGAATAATCAATTTTTGACCGATTTGTAAGGCATTTGGATTTGCCATGTGGTTTGCTTCTTTAATTGCTTTTTCGTGAGTTACACTGTATGAACCGTAAAATCTGATGATAATACTTTCTAATGTATCGCCAGATTGGACTGTGTACGTTTCTTGACTAGATGTAGCACTTGCTGTTGCTTTGCTTGTTGAAGTTGAAATAGGTTGTGCGTTAAATTCGTCTTTGTCTGCCGGAATGAAAGTAATTGCTGTATCTTCAATTTTTGTATCTGCTGCTTTTGTTGTGATATCTGCTGCAGATTCGTTCATGCTTTTCATTGATAAACTCAATAGTGTTGTAATGATTAACATTACAACTGCACCTGCAATGAAACCTGTGATTAAGTATACTGTAGGTGATTTATCTTGTTTTGTGTGTTGTTTAAAATTGTTCCATAACATATCAAGTTCACGTTCCTTAATTTGTGGAACTTGTGCTTGGTGTTGTGGTTGGGGTACGTTGCTATTAACTGTTTGTCTTCTGTATTTTGCCAAGGCTTCTAACACTTGGATTTTTTCTTTAGACAAGTTAGCACGTCTTAGTGTTGAACTTTTCATTTTGTCCTCGCTAGTCTAGTTATCTTATAACTCTTAGTAAATATTATCATAATAAATATATTCTAACAAGTGTAAAAATGGAAATTAATACAAATGTATGAGTTTTTAAATTTTTCGTTAAACTTTGAAATTTGCTCTGCCGTTTTGGTTAGTACAAACACAAGGAGACTATCTCAAAAATGTCAGAACAAGTTTTCGCATCCCCAAATGAAAAAGAATTGGCACTAAGTGCATTAGAAAACGCAAGAATTTCTCATCAAAGATACTTGATGAAACAACAAGAAGAAGATTGGAATGCCGCTATTGAAGGTTATGTTAATGCAGCAAAATACAATCCTGAACTTCCTGAAGCATACTATCGCATGGCTCTTTTAATGTGGGAAAAAGGCGAAATCAATGTTGATGAAGCAATTGAACAATGCAACAAGGCTTTGACTTTCTCTCCGGAAAATGCAAATGCTTGCATTTATAAAGGTTTTTTTGAAAAATTAGCATCTAATTATGCAGATGCAGAAGTAGATTTTAAAAAAGCGATTGATTTGACAGGTTTAAAATCTGCTCGTCCACGTTTAATGTTGTCTTTGTCTATTTTAAGAAGAATGGGTAACAGAAAAGCAAGTTTTTCTGATGTCTTAAACTTTATTTATTATTTCATTTCAGGAACTATCATGCTATCTTATGACGTTCCGTCGTTAAAAGTTTTAACTCATTCTGTAAAAGAAGATTTTTCTATCGTTGCATTTAAAAAAGCAGGTGCGTTTTTAGAAAAATTAAAAATGACTAATGTTGCTCGTAATTTGTACGAAACTGCAATTCAAAAAACTGGTCATAAAGAAATTTTCTATTCAAGAATTGGTGATATTTTTGTTCACACAAAACAACCAATGGACGCTTATGAATCTTATAAAAAAGCATACGAAGCAAATCCTAATAATAGAATTAATTTGATGAAGTTAGCAACTCTAACTCAAACATACTTCCCTGAATTGGTTGATGAAACAATTGATTACTATACAGAGTTACTTGCTTTGCAACCTGAAGATTGCGGATTTGTTTACTATGAATTAGGTCATTTATACTTGAAAAAAGGTGATAAAGTAAATTCCGTAAGTGCGTTCAAATTGGCTTTGGAACAAGAAAAAACAAATCCGTTCTACCATAATTCACTTGCATACGCATACTTGAAGGCAGAATTGTATGAAGATGCAATCAACCATTACAATACAGCGATTAGTATTAATCCTGATAATGAATGGACTGCAATTATTTGCCACGCATTAGGTTCTATTTATGCAGAAATCTTTGGAAACTTAGATATGGCGATTGAAAAATTCAAAGAAGGTTTAGAATTAGACCCAGTAAATTATGATATCAAATTATCGCTAGGTGATGCTTTAATGGCTATGGGCGATACAGATAATGCAATTAGAACTTATTGCGATGCGATAACAACAGAACCTGAAAACTTTAGAGCATACTCAAAAGCAGGTTTGGCATTGTGGGAAAATGATTTCATTGAAGAAGCAATGGTTTCTTACCACAAAGCAATTGATTTGAACCCTAATTTCGATATTGCACAAAACAACCTTGGTGTAATTTATCTTGACGGACTAGGTTGTGCATCAGATGCTTTGCCATTCTTTGTGAAAGCAATTGAAATCAATCCGTCGTATACATTGGCATACTTCAATGCTGGACGTGCAAACGAAATGTTAAACGATAAAACTCAAGCGGCTGAATATTACCAAATGGCTCTTGATATGAATAAATTGACAGAGGACTTACCAGACTCTGAAATTACAGAAAGATTACACTCGCTATTTGAATTATAAAGATTCTCGGCTGTCGAAAGACAGCCTTTTTTTTTGATTTGAAAATTTAATTTATTACACTTGTAATTGTAAATATATGTGATGAATTTTGGGTTTTTGTGATTTTTTGTTGTGGAAATGGTTTTATATAATATATCCAAAGGAGGTATTTTATGCCTATAATTAATGACAAATTTCAAATTCATACGCAAGGTTTTACCGATATAATTGATATTACCAAAAACGTCCAAAACATTGTTTATATGCACTCTTTAAAAGATGCATCGGTGGTTTGTTATGTGTCAGGAAGTACCGCTTCCTTGACGACAATCGAGTTTGAACCAGGGCTTTTGGTCGATTTGCCGGAATCATTAGAGCGAATTGCACCTCAAAACATAGAATACCACCACGATGAAACTTGGCATGACGGAAACGGTTATGCACACGTTAGAGCGGCAATTATGGGTAATTCTTTGACAATTCCGCTTATAGACGGTGCTTTGCAACTTGGAACTTGGCAACAAATTGTTTTGATTGACTTTGACAACAAAGCAAGGACTAGAACTGTTTATATACAAATAATTCACTAGTCTATAAAATGCTCAAATTCTGAAATATAGAGGTCTTTAAACCTCTGCAGTTGGTCTTTGCATTGTCAAAAGCAATTCTTGAGGCACTGCACTTTCCATAATATCTAAATCTGCAGGTGCAAAGAAAAACTCAACCATTTCATTTTCTTTGATATCAATAACGTCAAACGGAATACTTATGTCGATTACGTTGTCATAAGCAACTTTGATTTGTTCTTGGTCTTGAAGTACCCATAAATCGTTTGCCATTGCTTTTGAGAATTGCAATGGTCTTAAAAGTCCGTTAATGAACGAAATTTTGATTTCTGTACCGAATTTTTCTCTCATAAGTTGGAAAATGTCTTCCGTTTTGCTTACAAGTCTTATGTGAGAAAGGTTTGTTCTGCGAGTTCTGTTTCTCATGTACATATACATTTGATGAACAGCACTTGTGCTGTTTTCACGAACTTCTTCATCTACGTAAAATCTCAAATACAAATTGTCGCTATCAAATCCGAATTTGATTTTTTTGAAGAATTTCAAATCTTCTGAATATGGAATATCCGGCAATTCAATAACTCCAGCATTAAGCCATTCGTCGTCAATTCTGTCTTGACCGTCCATAACCGGTGTGATTGAACCTGTTGGCAAACTAGATGGTTTACTCATCAAGCCTAAAGGCATTTCTAATGAGGTTGGAACAGGCATGTCAAAGTATTTGTAAACATTTTTTAGATGTTCTCTGAACAAATAGTCGAACAAGTGGTCTTGACCTGAAGAATTTGGTTCGCCGTACCACCAAAACCAATCACTACCCTCGGCAGTAAAGATTTCATTTCTTGCTTTTTCAATGTTTGGGTGGTTTGGATTTTCTTCAACAAATTTATTGAAATCGTCGTGAGTGCGTTTTAGGGCATTCCAAGCCTGATTTTTTGTTGGTTCTCCAATCCATAATTGGAAATTTCTGTTAATCCAAGAACCTGAGTAGATTTTTGGTAATTTTTTGATATTTTTGTCATGTTCAATGTAATCGCTTATTAAAACAGTTTCAAGAGTGTCATCTTCTTCAATCAATTTGTAGATTGCTTTTAAGAAATGTGAGCCGTCCTCTTGGTAGTTTTCCCAAGAGTTTTCGCCGTCAAGTGCGATTGTTAACAAGTGAGATTCGTCAGGGGAAGCCAAAATTCTGTTTTGGATAACCTTGATTCTGTCGTATAAATCGTTTGCTGCTTTTTGAGAGTCAACATTCGGATATTCAAAACTGATTAAGTTTGGAATGATTGAATCTCTGAAAATAATATCTATTTTTGAATTGTGAGTTTTGTATTCGTAAGTTTTTAATAGGTGATAAGGGTCAGCAAGGTGTCCTTTAAAATCTCTTACAAAGTCGTAGTTGATTGAGTTTGCAAGGATACCCTCGTCCGAAATAGTCCATTTTACACCTAAATCTGCAAGCACATCAAGTGTTTTTGCACTTACGCAGTGTTCTGGAGGCCAAATCCCTTTTGGACGTCTGCCAAAAATTTCTTCCATTTTGTCTAATGCTAATTTTGTTTGTGCGATAGCATCTTTTGACATTCTTAGGTTTGATGGAAGCACTTCAGGATTTGGAATATTTCTGTGTGCACATTTTATATCAAGAAGAATTGGCAAAATTGGGTGATACAACGGACTTGTAGTGATTTCAATTCTACCGTCTTCCATATATTTTTTGTATGTTGGAATAATTTGTCTGATGATTTCAAGTTGATATTCGATAATTTTTTCTCTGTCTTGTAGAGTAAATCCAGAGCCTTTTTCGGCAAGTTGCTTAAGTTCAGGATAAATTTCGCCATAGATTGGGTCGAACCAAGCAAGGTTAAACCAAGCCATGATGTCTGAATATTCTTGATCAGAGTATTCGTTTATATCAAAAACATTGTCTACAACTCTTTTGTTGTAAAGTCTTTCGTATTCTTCGTGGTGCGAAATCATTGCTGTGAAGTTCGCATCAAAAAAGTTGTTAAGAATTAATCTTTTGTCATCGTCAGTAAGTTCTTCAATAGGTGTAACACTAAGTTTTGAGTGAACGTCTTGGGCGTGATTTTGACCGTAATCGATTAAAGATTGTAAAAGTAAAGGTACAAGATTAAAGTTAAGTTTTAATTTTGGAAAATCCTTCATAATTAAAACCATGTCTAAATAATCTTTCACTGCGTGCATTCTAACCCAAGGCAACAGAAAATCGCTTTCAGGATTTAACTTGTAAGCAGGCTGATGCATGTGCCAATAAAAGGCTATAGATAATTTCTTGTGTTCCTTGACCATTTGATTTAATCGTAACCGAAAAAAAGAAACCTGACAAGTAGTTTACAAAATAGTGAATAGGAAAGTGTAATAACCTGATGAAAAGCCGTCATGCCGGATTTATTCCGGCATCTTTTATTCAAATTTTAGTAAAAAGATACCGCAATTCACTTCGTTCCCCTCTCCAAAATGATTATCAATCATTTCGTCGGCAGAGTGGTATGACGTTTGGAGATACACATTTCGTCATTCCGCATAAGTGAAACGCATTGCGGAATCTTTTTCTTACCTTTTGTTATTAAGTAAGGTCTTTTTTTTAGATACCGCAACAACCTCTCACAAAACAATTCACTGGATTGTTTTGCTCGGCAGAGTGGTATGACGCATAAATATTTGTAACTTGAAGATACCGCAACGAACCTCTCATAAAACTTGACATTTAGTCAACTTTTATTCGGC
>CAVFCO010000043.1:0-5004 GCA_963620955.1 Alistipes senegalensis
TTACTTCAATTGCTTTTTCAAAATATGGAATAGCCTTTTTATATTTACAATTTTCCCTGTAATTACAACCAACCATAATATAGGCATAATCACAATCTTGATAAAGATTAATTATCTCTAAAAATTTATTAAGGCTTTCTTCTTCCGTTAAATTTAATGCGTTTTCAATTAATCTATCACATTCTTCATTATAGATTATTTCTTGTTTTTGTTTTTGTTTTTCATTTTCTATATCTGTCATAAATTAATTATTTTTAGGTTTTTTATTTTTCTTAGGTGCATTCTTTTTGCTGAATTGTTGAGGTGCGTGTGAGAACGAAGTTTGAATACGTTTTACACTAATTACATCTGGTAATGATTGCAAACTTGCAATAACTTTTCTCAAAGTATTAATATTATCTAATTCAATACCTAATTCAACAATACCGATATTGTTTTGTTTTGTTTTAACATTTGCGTAATTAATATTTGTGTTGTTATCAGAAACAGAAGCAATAATATCTTTCAACAAACCTTGTTTTTCTTGAGTTTCAACCCTAATTGTAGTGCTATAAGTCTTACTTGTTGGGTTATTTGTCCATTTAATATCAATAAGTCTTTCAGGGTCAACATCTTCAAGAGTTTTGCAGTCTAATCTGTGAATAGAAACACCTTTTGAACGAGTTACAACACCTACAATCGGCTCTCCAGGAATTGGAGAACAGCATCTTGCAAAAGAATATAATAATCCGTCCAAACCAACTATATCTTTGGCAGAAGATTTTTTTCTTGGTTGAGGTGCAGATTCAGGAGTTCTTGTTGATTCTGTCGGTTTTTTCAACTTGTTAATAATTTTATTTACAGTTGTTTCACCGTAGCCTAATGCCGCAAACAAGTCCTCTGCTGAAACATAATTCATTTGTTTTGCAACTGTTTCAAACTCACCATTTCTTAAATATTCATCAAATACTGATTTTGTAAGTTCATGCTCAAGATTGTTTTTACCAAGTTCAACGTGGTCTTCACGTTTATTTTTCTTGAACCATTGTCTAATCTTTTGTCCGGCTTGTTTTGTTACAACAAAGTTTAACCAGTCAAGTCTTGGTGCAGGTTGTTTTGATGTCAAAATTTCAACAATATCACCGTTTTTCAATTTTGTATCAAGCGGAACAATTCTACCGTTTACCAATGCACCAACTGTTTTATGACCAACTTCTGAGTGAATACGATAAGCAAAATCCACTGGTGTAGCCTTTTTCGGCAAGTCATAAACATCACCGTTTGGAGTGAAAGCAAATACTTGGTCAGAGAAAATATCCAATTTTACAGAATTTACATAATCCTCTGCATTTGTCATATCTTGGTTGTATTCAACCATTTTTCTCATCCAAGAGAATTGTAAATCTTCTGCGTGGTTTGCTTTTTGAGAACCTTTTTCTTTATATCTCCAGTGAGCCGCAACCCCATATTCAGCAACTTCATGCATCTTGTGAGTTCTGATTTGAACTTCTAACGGACGCATCTTAGGACCAATTACAGAGGTATGAAGTGATTGATACAAATTGCCTTTTGGCATTGCGATATAATCTTTAAAACGTCCTGGAATTGGTTTAAATTGCGAGTGAATTAAGCCTAAAACTTCATAACATTCTTTTTCAGTATCAACAATTACACGTACTGCAGTGATATCATAAAGGTCATGGAAAGAAATATTCAATCTTTTCATTTTGCTGTAAATACTGTAATAATGCTTTGCACGACCTGTAATTTGTGCGTTAATTCCGTTTGCTTTAACGTCTTTTGCAATTTTATCCATCAATACTTTTACTGTAGATTCACGTTCAGCCTTTGTTTCGGCAACCAATTGAACAATCTCGTAATATTTTTCAGGATTGATATAACGCAAAGATAAATCTTCTAATTCTGCTTTAACTTTACCGATACCTAAACGGTTTGCAAGAGGTGCGAAAACGTCTAAAGTTTCTTGTGCAATTCTTTTTTGCTTTTCAGGACGCATGAAATTCAACGTACGCATATTGTGTAGCCTATCAGCAAGTTTTAAGAAAATAATTCTTATATCATTTGCCATTGCGATAAACATTTTACGGAAATTTTCAGCCTGACGTTCTTCCTTAGAATTGAAGTGATACTTACCAAGTTTTGTAACCCCTTGAACAAGCGACAAAACATCATCACCAAATTCTTTTTGCAATTCCTCTGGAGTTGTTTCTGTATCTTCTAAAACATCATGTAAAAAAGCAGCCATAACCGTATGAGTGTCAACTTTTAAGCCGATTAAAATCTTTGCAACTTCAACAGGGTGAATAATATATGGCTCATCCGAAACTCTGCGTTGGTCTTTGTGTTTTTCTCTTGCAAAAAGAAAAGCCTTTTTAATCAATGCTTGGTCTTCTTCAGAACGCTCTGTGATTGAAGATTGGATTTCATCAAATAATGCTAAAGTATCAATATCGCTCATGGTATAATTATTTTACTAGTATTTATCTATTTTTACAAGAGGTAATTTTTTATGGCTGAAGATTCTTTAATAATCAAACTTAAAATTTCACCAAATGCAAGCAAAAATGAAATTATAAAAAACGATACAGAAATCAAGGTAAAAATTACCGCTCAGCCAATAGAAAACAAAGCAAACAAAGCATTGGTAGAGTTTTTGTCGAAGAAATTAAAAATCGCAAAATCGAATATAGAAATCATAAAAGGCGAAACTTCAAAAGAAAAAACTTTGTTGTTTAAAAATATATCCTCTGATAAGATGGTAGAAATTAAATCACTTTTAACGTAAAATAAGAAAAAATAGTATAAATTGAGGTAGTAATGGAAGAAAAAAAACTGCAACAAAAACGTTGGTATGACCTAGACCCTACAGTAAGTTCAGCCGTAAGCCTTATGGAAAACGCCGACGAAAAAACACAATTAGAATGTGCTTACATGATTATTGACAAAGCAAAAGATTATGGTGTAAAAATCACAGAAAGCGATTTGTCAGAAGCATTTAACTACCTATTTAGACGTTGGTATGACAAAAATAAACAAATGCACGATGCTTTTGAATATCTAAAAGAATCACCTTATGATGTTCAAATTGGTCTTGCTTTGGATATTATAGAAAAATTACAAAACGGAACAGAAGCCTAAAATTATGCAAAAACGTTGGTATGACTTAGACCCCACAGTAAGTTTAGCCGTAAGCCTTATGAAAAACGCAAACGACCAAACTCAACTGCAATGTGCGGATTATATTATTAGCAAAGCCAAAAGTTTTGGAGTAAAAAATAAAGAAAATGCCTTAAACGAAGCATTCACATATATTCTTAGACGTTGGTACGATAAAGATAAACGTATTCAAGAAGCGTTTGATTATTTTAAATCTGCACCGTCTGAAGTTCAACGTGAAATCGCTTTAGATTTAATCGAAGTCTTGCAAATTTGCTAGTTTGTTTCAATTGACAAATTCATAAACTCAATATCATCATAATCAATGTATGCAGTCTGCATTAGGTTTCGACCTGTTTTAATCGTAATCTCATTATTTTGACCGACTTTAATAAGATTTTTTGGAATTTTAATTCTTTGTCCGTCGCCATTTAGTTGAATTTCAGCAATTTTTGCACCATTAAAAAACACTTCTGGCGGACTTGCATAAGCATAAGAAATATTATTTTGCCCCATTGAACGAGCCATTTTAGTATCTATACCTATAATTGAACCTATTACAAGATAAGTGTTATCGTTTGCAAAATCAATTTTTACTTTTTTTGTGTAAAAAGGTCCAACGCAATTAACCTTGAATTGACTGGCATTTGCGGATTGCTCAGAATAATTGTTGTCGCCTAGATGAAACATTTCTGTATCAATTGTCAAATTCATAGGATTATTTTTTTCAATGCCAACAATCATGGGTTTTGCAGCAATTTTCTCATTGATAGTTAAAGAAAACGGTCTGTAACCGTCTTTTTCTACAGATAGAATTGTAGACCCAGTGATGTCAGCATTTAGATTAAATGTACCGTTAGCATCAGTTTGAGAGGTGTAATTTTTTTGAGGGAGAGTAACTTTTGCCCCTTGAATTGGAATATTTGTTTCAGCATCAACAATTCTATGAACCCCTAAAGAACCCTCTTTTGAAACATTTGCTTGTAACGTAGCGGAATTAACAGATAGATTGTTAAATAGAATAAAACAAAATGATAAAAACAAGAATTTTCTCATGCCTGCCCCCTCTTTTATCGTAATGTAAACCTTTTTTATAATTGAAAAAAGCGATTATAAGGGAGTTTTGGGAATAATTGTAAGAAATTTAAAAATAAGATTTGAAATTTAATATTTTTTTGCTATTATAATCTTACGTTAGACCATAAATTACAATTGTTAGTAATTAGACGGTTTAAATAAGCCGATGTGATGCTAGGCGAACCGAGAGGCTCCACGAAGTGGAAAGTGAGGGGAAGCCAAGTCCAATTAGACCAATTCCATCACATCTGCTACAAAAACAATTGAATAAATCAAAAACACATGCCGATGTGATGCTAGGCGACCCGAGAGGCTCCACGAAGTGGAAAGCGAGGGGAAGCCAAGTCAGATTAGACCAATTTCATCACATCTGCTACAAAAACAATTGAATAACTCAAAAACACATGCCGATGTGATGGAATTGGTAGACGTGCTAGACTCAAAATCTTGTGAGGGCAACCTCGTGCCGGTTCGACCCCGGCCATCGGCAATTTACTTTAGAAAGACTTCCACTTTGGAAGTCTTTTTTAGTTTACGGCACGAGGTGGTCGTTTTTAATCTGAATATCGCAACCTTGTCGGTCGCTCAGTCAACCCTCGGCCATCGGCAATTTACTTTAGAAAGACTTCCACTTTGGAAGTCTTTTTTAGTTTACGGCACGAGGTGGTCGTTTTTAATCTGAATATCGCAACCTTGTCGGTCGCTCAGTCAACCCTCGGCCATCGGCAATTTACTTTAGAAAGACTTCCACTTTGGAAGTCTTTTTTAGTT
>CAVFCO010000044.1:0-4518 GCA_963620955.1 Alistipes senegalensis
GCTCATACCCGGGAGGTCCTCGGTTCGATCCCGAGTCTTGCTATTTTTTTTGCAGTTGCGTTTATCGCAATGACATAATCTAATCAAAACATTTTTTATTGTATTTTTTACTTAACAAGTTTCATATACAACAATGGATATGGATTTCCTTGTTCATCGTTTTCGGTTCTTTTGTATACTTGAAAGCCTCTGTTCTCATAAAATTTTCTAGCAACAGAGTTTTGTTCATTTACACACAACTCTTTTACAGAATATTCTTCTATTGCTTTGTGTATTAACATTGTCCCAATACCTTTTTGGATTACAGTTTCATCTACAAAGAGCATTTCCAATCTATTCTTCTCAATGCCCATAAAAGCAATTGGGTTGTCTTCGTTATCCTTTGCAACAATAAAAACAGATACACTCCTTATTGCTTTAGGTACGAATTTTTTAATATTTTCAAGTTCACTTTCTGACAAAAACAAATGAGTAATTCTAACAGATTTTTCCCATAATTTGAGTAATTGAACGATTAAGTCTTGAGTTCTATCGTTTTTATTAACTTCAATTATCTCACTAAACATTTTTTGCATACCTTTTGTAAAAGTAATTCAAAAGCAAGTATCCGATGAATGCAAAAAGTATCCCAGGGAGTAGCGTATATTCATATCCAAAGCCCATTGTAATTGGAATACCTCCGACAAAAGCCCCCAAGGCATTACCCAAGTTAAACGAGATTTGCGAGCAAGATGCCCCCAACATTTCGCCACCTTTTGCGTTTTCTATAAGCAAAACTTGTTGTGGTGCAGACACTCCAAACAAGCAACCTGTACAAACACACATTAAAAACACCGCACAAAATGGGTTCTTTGACAAAAAGAACATTCCAATCAAAGCAACACAAACAAGTAACTGAGTTCTACTTGCAACAAGCGATGGTGAAAATTTATCGGCAAATTTTCCGCCTAAATAATTTCCAACGCACATGCCAGCACCTGCCAAAATCATTATCAATGAAATATAATGACTTCCAATCCCTGAAACATTTACAAGTAGTGGATTTATGTAACTATACATACAGAAAATACCGCCGTTTCCCATAACTACAGCCACAATTAACAACCATATTGAAAGAGATTTAAAGATTTTAAACTGACCAGTAAAACCGTTATCCGGTAAAGGTTTCAAATAAGGAACAAGTCTTATAATTGAATACAAAAGTAAAAATCCTAACATTCCGACAATCAAAAAGATTACTCGCCAAGAAAAATTGTGGCTTAAGAATGTTCCAAAAGGTATTCCTAACAAATTCGCAATAGTCATGCCGGAAACCATTGTAGCAACGGCTTGATTTGTTTGACCTTTATCACATAACCTGCCTGCAGCAATAGCACCAACACCGAAAAAAGCACCGTGAGGAAGCCCTGCAATAAATCTTATCGCACAAAAAGTCAAATAATTAGGTGCGACAACAAGTGCCAAGTTTGCAACTGTAAATATTATCGCAAGAGCAATCAAGATTTGTTTCAGAGGTCTTGTTCGCCCTAAGAAAACCAACAAAATAGAGCCGAAAACAACTCCTAATGCGTACAATGAAATAAAATTACCAGCCATAGGGATTGAACAATTCATCGCTTTTGCAACATCTGGCAAAATACCCATCATTACGTATTCAGTCAAACCTAATCCAAAAGTACCAAGTGCCAACGGATATAAACAAGTTGATTTTCGCATAATTAAACCTCACATAAAAATAAATTTCAAAAGGCTATAATTTTATCTATTAATCAAAGTAATTGATTTTCATCGCTTTTCTAACGTTAGTTAGAGTTTGAGATGCAACTTCTCTTGCTTTTGCTGTACCTGTTTTCAAGATTTCATAAACCTCTGGAACTTTTGTTTCCCATTCTTTACGTCTTGTTCTAATTGGCTCAAGTTCTGATTGAATAACATTATTCAAGAATTTTTTAACCTTTACATCACCTAGTCCACCTCTTTGGTAATGTGCTTTTAATTCGTCTAAGTTTTGATATTCAGGTAAAAATTCAGCAAAATGTTCATCTTTACAGAATGCATCTAAATAGATAAATACAGGGTTATTTTCTGTTTCGCCCTTATCTTCTACTCTCAAGTGATTTGGGTCTGTAAACATAGACATAATCTTCTTCTTTACGTCTTCAGGCTCGTCTGACAAGTAAATGCAGTTACCCAAAGATTTACTCATTTTGGCTTTACCGTCCAACCCTGGTAAACGCAAGCAAGCAGAGTTTTTAGGTAAAACAATATTTGGAGCAACTAAAGTTTCACCATAAAGAGTGTTGAATTTATGAACAATTTCTCGACATTGTTCAATCATAGGCTTTTGGTCTTCACCAGCCGGAACAGAAGTTGCATTAAAAGCAGTAATATCTGCGGCTTGGCTGATTGGATATGCCAAAAATCCCATTGGAATATTCGCTTCAAAATTTCTCATTTTGATTTCAGTTTTTACTGTCGGATTTCTTTGAGCCCTTGCAACTGTAACCAAATTCATATAATAAAAAGTTAACTCTGTTAATTCTGGAATCATCGATTGGATAAGAATTGTAGATTTTTCAGGGTCAATACCACACGCAAGATAATCTAGTGCAACCTCGATAATATTATCTCTAACTTTTTGAGGATTTTCTGCATTATCTGTCAAGGCTTGGGCATCAGCAATCATAATAAAAATTTTGCTATAGTTACCCTCGTTTTGAAGTGCAACACGTTCTCTAAGTGAGCCTACGTAGTGTCCTACATGAAGTTTTCCTGTTGGTCTATCACCTGTTAATATAATCTTTTCCATCATCGTTCCTTTTAATTTATTTCGCACAAATATTATAGCAAAAAAAATAATTCTGAACTTGCTTTTTAGAACAAAAATTTATAAAATTAAGATATGGAAATTAGATTAGCAAAAATAGACGAAATAGACAGAATAAAAGAAATTTATAACCTTGCAAAATCATTTATGGACAATTCAGGCAATGTAGGGCAGTGGGTGAACAATTATCCACAAAAGGAATTGTTAGTCGAAGATGTCAAAAACAAACAACTTTACGTTTGCACAAACGACGAAAACAAAATTGTTGCAGTATTCTGCTTTTTTGTTGGAAATGAGCCGACTTATGACAGAATTTACGACGGAGAATGGCTAAATAATGAGCCTTACGGAGTTATTCATAGAATTGCCGTTGCCGAACACAAAAAAGGGTTAGCCTCAAAATGTATTCAATGGTGCCTAAACGAATTGTCTAATATCAGAATTGATACACACAAAAACAACATTCCAATGCAAAAAACTATTCTGAAAAATGGTTTTAAATACTGCGGAATTATTAAAAAGCCTGACGGCTCAGAACGTTTAGCATATCAACGTTAGGAATTTAATTTTACATAATTCGGCGGTATTTTAAGTGAAACTCAAAATACCGCCGAACTTTATTATTAAAAAACTTTCACCTTTTTAAACCCAAACATCTAGGTAATTTGCTATTGAATGGTTGTTCAATACTGATTTTGAAACTCTAGTTGTTTGCCCAACATGTTTTGAGGAATTTGAAACAGGGTCGCCATCAACAATGTAGTTATAGACATTGTGATTATCCCTAAATTCAGATTGAGGTTTGTTTTTGATGATATCTTTTACGCCAAAAGAGTTGAACGTAATTGCTGTCGTATCTTTTTCTTTTGATGCAACAAATTCGGCTAGAGAACCACCTAGAGAGTGTCCTGTAACCATAATGTGAGCCTCAGGATTTTTGGCCTGTATATCTTTAAAGAACTTGTAACCTGCATCTAACTGCTCAGGAACTTCTCCTTTTGCTAATTGTAAATCGCTTACGAAATCCTTATGGTCATTTGTTCCGCAATAAGCAACAAAAATCTCTTTGTTTCGTTGATATGCGACGGCTTTTAGACCTGTTTCTTTGTCATTAATTTTATCGATTGGTTTCCAACCACGAATTTTGCCTGATTTCCATTTGTAAACATCGTTACATAAAAGTGCGGCTTCTTGAGTTATTTTTTTGTTATAGAAACAATCTTTTTCTTGAGAGTCTTTTTTGTATTCGTCTTTTGTAAAATAATCCCACTTATCTGAAATAATACCCTTTGCACAGTCGCAAATATTCGACATTGTAGGGGCAGTACTTTCAGATTTTGCTTTGTTATAATCCTTTATAACTTGATGTAACGCTTTCATAAAATGAAAGGCTTCGTCAAACTCAACTTTCGCTTGCTCAGTTTTCAATTCAGACCAAGTCGGCTTGTCTTTGTCAAAAGTTTTCGTAACGAAATTTGATTTTTGTCGATATGGAGTTGTTGTATTATTTGATATAATTGGACTTATGGGCATAGTTTCTCACACAATAAATCTCTAACATGTAAATTAAGCAACCTAAAAATAAAAATTGCCCTAATTTTGGGATTTGTGAACTTTTTTTACAAAATTCCGGCGAGCAGATTCTCTGCTCGCCGGTAATCTTTTATTTATTGAAACGCACACATCCTGTG
>CAVFCO010000045.1:0-3042 GCA_963620955.1 Alistipes senegalensis
TGAAGAGTTTGGGCTTTATAAAAAATATTTAGACTAATAAAAATAGGTAAAAATGAGAAAAAATGTTAAAATTGCGAACAAAACAATCGGTGATGAATTTCCTTGTTTTGTTACTGCAGAAGTAGGGATAAATCATAACGGTAGTTTAGAATTAGCCAAAAATCTTATTGATATGGCTGTTAATTCTGGTTGTGATGCTGTAAAATTTCAAAAACGTACAGTAGATGTTGTTTATTCAAAAGAAGAATTAGCAAAAGAACGACAAAGTGTCTTTGGTAATACAAATGGCGACCTTAAACGAGGATTAGAGTTCAGTTTTGAACAATACAAAGAAATCGATGAATATTGCAAGCAAAAAGGCATTATTTGGTATGCATCTTGCTGGGACGAACAATCAGTAGATTTTATCGAACAGTTTAACCCTCCTTGCTACAAAATTGCATCTGCTTCATTAACAGACGATAATTTATTAAAATATACAAAAAAAACAGGTAAACCAATCTTTTTGGCAACTGGCATGAGTTCAATGGAACAAATTCAGCACGCAGTTGACGTTTTGGGTGAAGATAATTTAATTTTATACCACTGCACTTCAACTTATCCTACAGATATGACAGAAATTAATTTGAAAGTTATTACAACTTTGAGAGAAAAATATTCTTGTCCAATCGGTTTTTCTGGACACGAAAGAGGTATTTTACCTACAATTATGTCAGTAATGCTAGGTGCAAATGCTATTGAACGTCATATTACAACAGATAGAACCCTTTGGGGTTCTGACCAAGCCGCAAGTTTAGAATTTGACGGTGTAAATAGAATTGTTAGAGATGTAAGACAAATTAAGACAATTCTTGGCGATGGAAACAAAGTTGTTTATGAAAGTGAAAAACCAATTATTAAAAAATTGAGAAGGGTTTAATATGCAAATTCCAAATAATATAAAAATGGTAGTTACAGACTTTGACGGAATTTTTACAGACGGCTCTGTTTATATAGATGAGGATAGAAAAATATCTCGAAAAATCAGTTTTAAGGACGTTATGGGTGTTTCTATTCTTGTAAAGAATGGTTATAACGTTGCAATTATTTCAGGAGAAGAAAATTCTGCGATTAAAATGATTGCTGAAAACTTTAAACTTGAAGATGTTTATATGAAAATACGTGTCAAAATAGACGTATTAAAACAAATTTTGGAACGTCATAACCTTACTCCTGACGAGGTTTTATATATAGGTGATGATGTTAACGATAAAGATTGCTTAGAATTTGTAAAAACAAAAATTACTGTACCAAATGCAAACAAGAAAATCAAAGCAATTGAAAATATTCAAATAACAGAAGCCACAGGTGGCGACGGTGCATTTAGAGAAGTTGTTGATGCAATAGTTATATAATATTAATATATACTTGCCAAAGAAAACCTTTAAATATATAATGAACGTAAATTAACGGTAAGATTATGAGAAATATAGTAGTTCAAAAATTCGGTGGAACTTCGGTAGCCGATACAGACAAAATTATAAACGTCGCAAAATCAGTAATTAGGGAAAAGAAACTCGGAAATGATGTTGTCGTTGTAGTATCAGCAATGGGTCATACCACTGATTACTTAATGAAAATGGCAAAAGATATTTGCGAAATTCCGTCTTCAAGAGAAATTGATATGTTACTATCAACTGGTGAAGGTGTTTCGATTGCATTGTTATCAATGGCAATTCAGGCTCAAGGTTATGATGCCGTCAGTATGAATGCAATGCAAATTGGTATTATTACTGAAAATGTACACAATAAAGCAAGAATTGTTGATATTAAAACAGATAAGTTACATAAATATTTAGACGAAGGCAAAATTATTGTAGTAGCAGGATTTCAAGGTGTAACTCCTGACGGTGAAATCACAACTCTTGGACGTGGTGGTTCTGACACTTCTGCTGTTGCAATTGCAGCTGCACTAAAAGCAGAGAGATGTGATATTTACACTGATGTAGAAGGTGTTTATACTACAGACCCTCGTATTGTTCCAAATGCTTCAAAATTAGAAGTTGTAACATACGATGAAATGCTAGAACTAGCGAGCGTAGGTGCGAATGTATTACACCCTCGTTCAGTTGAAACTGCAAAACAATTCAATGTACCAATCAGAGTAAGAAGCAGTTTTAACCTTGAAAATATGGGAACTTTAATTAAGGGAGTAAATGATATGGAAATATGTAAACCAGTTACTGGCGTTGCGGTAGATATGTCAAAAGTTAGAATTGTAGTTTGCGACGTACCTGATAGACCAGGGGTTGCTGCTTGCATATTTAATACTTTGTCTGACGAACATATTTCTGTTGATACAATTATTCAATCTTATGCAAGATTGCACAACAATACTAATGATATCGCATTCACAATTAACAAGTCGGATTTGCCAAGGACAATGGAAATTTTGACAAGTTTAAATGATGATATTAAAGCAGACAAAATTCACGTAGATGAAAATGTCGCAAAAGTTTCAATTGTAGGTGCAGGTATGGTTGATAGACCAGGGGTTGCAGCAACTATGTTTGATACTTTAGCAAGTTTAAATATTAATATTAAAATGATTTCAACTAGTGAAGTTAAAATTAGTTGTCTTGTAGATGCAGATGTTGCTCATGAGGCATTGAAAGCACTTCACAAAGCATTTAATTTAGGATGTGATGTAATCGCATCAGTAAAAGGTGATTTACCAAACATTTAAGGAGTAAAAATGGAAACTCAAGAAAACCAATCAATTGCACTATGGAAAAAAATTACTATTGGTGTGATTGCAATTATTGGCTTTATAACTACAATTAAGTTGGCTTTAATTTACTACAATGCCAATTTCGCAGAACACGCAACAAAAAGTTTTTGTTCAATAAACCAATTTATTGATTGTGATTCAGTTGCAAAAACTCAAGAATCGCAATTTTTTGGTATCCCTCTTGCTTTTTGGGGATTATTTTTATACTCATTTATTGGACTTTTAATGGGTGCAAAAGAACTTTCTAAATACAAATATTTGAAGTTCTTAGA
>CAVFCO010000045.1:3052-4329 GCA_963620955.1 Alistipes senegalensis
AAAAACCCTTATTGTTATATTTCTGCATTAGGAATTATTTCTTTCATAATTTCAATGATTTTATTGTGCATAAGTTTATTCCAAATTAAAAAAATATGTATTTTATGTGCATTTACATATATTTTAAACTTATCTATTGGTTTGATTGCAATGGATTATTCAAAAGGTGGTTTTGTAAGAATTTTTAAAACTTCATTCTTTGATTTTATTGATGCATTAAAAATAAAAAAATATTTGATTGCATTTATTGTAGTTGCACTTTGTGCGATTAGTTTTTTGACTTACACTTCAGTATCGTTGGTTTTTGCTCCACACGTTAAAAATTGGAAATCAATCCAAAAATATATGAAATTAAACGATGCAGGTGAAAACCCATATCAAATTAGAGGTAACGTTTTGGGCGATGCGAATGGAACGGTTAAATTGCACGTATATTCTGATTTTAGATGCCCAATTTGTACTGTTTACAACATTATTATTCACAAAGTCGTAACTCAAGATGTTGAAAATGTTCAAGTTATTCACCATAACTATCCTCTTGATATGAGTTGTAACAAATATTTGAAAAATCCATTCCATGACGGTTCTTGTGTTTTAGCAAAATATGCTTATGCTGCTGAAAAACAAGGAAATTATTGGGAAATGGCTTCTCAAATTTACCTAAAACAACCGATGACAGATTATGATGTTTGGATGATTGCATTAAAATCAGGTTTAAATTTAGAACAACTTAAAAAAGATGTAATGTCTAAAGAGGCCGAAGACGTTGTACTAAAAGACATTGATGACTCAGTTGCTCTTAAAATAAAGGGAACTCCAGCAGTTAGACTTAATGACTCTAAAGAAATTAAAATGGGTGCAATGTCTGAAATTGAATTGAAAAAATATTTGTTAAATGCAGGGGCAAAAGAAAAACACAATGCAAAATAAAATTTTGCTTCATGCTTGTTGCGGAATCTGTTCAGCATATCCTATTTTACAATTGCGTGAAATGGGATATGAGATTGTGGTTTATTTTTTTAACCCGAATATTTATCCTGATTTAGAATATGAAAAACGTTTGAACGCAGAAAAAGAATTGTGCGATTATCATAAGTGCGAACTAATTATCGGTGAATATAATCAAAATGAATTTTTTGAAAAAGTTACTGGGTTAGAAAATGAACCTGAACGAGGGAAACGTTGTGATGTTTGTTTTAAACTAAGATTAGAAAATTCTGCCCAAAAAGCAAAAGAGTTAGGAATTTCAAAATTTACAACTTCAATTGTTATAAGTC
>CAVFCO010000046.1:0-9606 GCA_963620955.1 Alistipes senegalensis
GTCTTAACCGACTCTTTTTTGTTGAAACACGCAATATAATTGAATTTCAAAATACAAATTTAATGTTTGACAAAGGCAAGTGTTCAAAGTAAATTTATATTATGAATAGATTTCTTGAGAGTTTAAAATATTTTAATAAACAACTTAGCACAAAGACAGAACAGTCTGTTGCTAGAATTTTGTTCAACTACTCTCTAAAGGTTTCAACCGCAGAATCTTGTACAGGCGGACTTTTGAGTTCTCGATTAACAGATATTGCGGGAAGTTCATCGTTTACCAAAGAAAATTTTGTAACTTACGCAAACGAAGCAAAAATCGAACTTCTAGGAGTTTCTCCGGAAGTTATTGAAAAATACGGTGTTGTAAGTGAAGAATGTGCATTAGAAATGTCTGAGGGCTTGTACAAAAAAACAGGTTGCGACGTAGCAATTGCAACAACAGGCGTTGCTGGACCTACAATTCCAGAACCTGACAAGCACGTTGGACTTATGTATGTCGCAATAAAAAATAAATACGCAAACGAAGTTCGAAAAATTGAAATAAATCCTTACCACAGCAGAAAAGTGATTAAGTTCTTATTCACTCAATCTGCATTGGAATTTTTAATCGAATTCTTAAACGAAAATTACGTTAATGCTATGCAGCAACTATCTGTTCCAACAACTCAGGATAATCCTTAATTAATAGTTTTGCAAAGTCTTTAGGGTCTATTTGAGTCAATACAATAGACATCAATTCTGGTGGCAATTCAGAATTCATATTAATTAAAGATTCTGTTTGGAATGCTGATACACAAGGCATCATGTCATTCTTTTCTAAAGAACCTAACATCGTTGTATATGCATCTGCAGGGAATAATTGCATAACTTCTTCGTCTTTTTCGTACATATTCATAACCATAAGACGTTTTGCATCAGGATCCATAGCAACTAATGCTTCTTTATAAGTGTCGTCGTCAAGTTCTTTTAACATTGCAATCAACTTTTCCGGTTTTTCTTCAAAAACAGGTTGACCAGTTGCTGTTTCAATCATTACAGCCAAAACTTCCGGATCCATTTTTTCCAAATTTTTCATCAAAAATTCAGGATCTAAATCTTTATTTAAAACAAAGTTATTTAATTCTTTATCAGGCATCATTTCCATAATCTTTGGCAATGAGAAACAAACCATTGCAGCATTAACAACTTCTTCAATTGGAGCAACATCTTCAATCAATTTAAGCAATTGTTCTTGAGAGAAGAAATTCAAGCCCAAACGTAAATCGTCATCTTCAAGATATTCCAACAATTCAGGTTGTTTTTGTTGTGGAATTTGAGAAATGATGTTAAATTTGTTACCAGGTTCATCTAATTTGTATGACTTAATTAAAACATCAGGATTATGTTCCAATTGTTTTTGGAACTCAGCAGCCTTTGTGTTGCCTTGTTTCTTTTCTGCTTCAATGATTTCATCTACAGTCTTGTCCGTATATTGCATCATACGTTCAGATGTGATGTTTAACTTACTTTGCAACATTTGCATATTTGTATCAATTGTAATTGCCATACGTTAACCCTCTAGTAAAACTCTTACTTATATAAACATTTTTTGTTTATCGTAATTTCAGTTTTAAAAAAAATTGTAACATTTGTAATATTTCAGAAATATAGTATAATAAAAAGCATAAAAAAGGAATAGAAAAATGAAAAAATTTTTATCTTATGCAATCGCAATTTTATTTGCAATATCAGTATTTACAGTAGATTCAGCAAATGCTAGTACAACACAAAAATCGAACAAACCTAAAAAAACATATACAGAACGTGAATACACTGTTCCAACAAAAGACGGACACATTATTCATGCATATTTGAGTTACCCAAAAACTAAACAAAAAGGGTATCCTACAATAATTATGCTCCACTCACTTGGAAGAAGTGCTTATTACTGGCAACCTTTACAAGAAAGATTTAATAATTTGGGATTTGCTGTATTAAGACTAGATTTTAGAGGACACGGCAAAAGTGTTTATGATAAATCTTTCCACCAAAAATCTTGGACAACTTACAAAAACACAACTTTTGCAAAATATCCTCAAGACGTTATAACAACAATTGAAACAATCCAAAAAGAAACAAGAAAACCTAACTTTACAAATTATGCAATAATCGGTAGCGACATCGGTGCAAACACTGCAATTTTAGTTGCAAAACAACTTCCACACAAACCTAAAGCACTTGTTTTGATTGCACCATCAATGAACTTTAAAAGTTTATACGTACCAGTTGCAATGACAGAAATCGGAACAACTCCAATTCTTGCAATATCAAGCAAAACCGACCCTTATTTTATGAAAGAACAAGAAAAGTTAGCAAAATTTGCACAAGGAGTTTTTGATGTTTACAATCTTCCATCAGGTTCAACAGACATGCTTGTAATCAAACAAAACAAAGAAGTTCAACCAACAATAATCAACTGGGTTGTTAAATATTTCAAAAAATAATTTATCAAATTAATAAAAAATAGGGCGGATTTTGTGAAACAAAATCCGCCCTATTTAATTCTACTACACTTTCATTACTTTTTCAAATCCAAATAATGAACTAATAGATTCATCGTCGTGAATTCTTGAAATTGCTTGACCTAATAGACCTGCAACAGATAATTGTTTAATTTTTGCAGGAAGATTTTCTGTATCAAGAGGAATTGTGTTAGTAACAACAACTTCTTTGATTGGAGCATCTGCAAGTCTTTGAATTGCTGGACCTGAGAATACTGGGTGAACAGCACAAACGTAAATGTCTTTAGCACCTTCTTTTTTCAATAATTTTGCGGCTTCTGTGATAGAACCTGCGGTATCAATGATGTCGTCGAACATTACGCAGATTTTGTCTTTAACGTCCCCAATAACACAGTTTGCAATTGCTTCGTTGTGTTTGTCACGGCGTTTGTCAATGATTGCCAAAGCACAACCTAAATCTTTTGCAAAGTGTCTTGCACGTTGAACACCACCTGTATCAGGGCTGACAACAACAACGTCATCTGTATTTAGATTTAAACTTTGAATATGATTTACAAGAATTGATGTTGCGAAAATGTGGTCAACAAGGATATTGAAGAAACCTTGAATTTGACCTGAGTGTAAATCAACTGCTAAAACTCTGTTGCAACCTGCTGTAGTTAACAAATCTGCAACTAATTTTGCAGTAATTGCTTCACGTCCAGAAGTTTTTCTGTCTTGTCTTGCGTAACCATAGTATGGAATTACAGCAGTAATTGATTTTGCACTTGCACGTTTGAATGCGTCAATGATAATCAATAATTCCATTAAGTTTTGGTTAACAGGTTTGCATAATGGTTGAATAATGAAAACATCATCACCTCTAACGCTGTCTTTTACTTGAACATAGATTTCACCGTCGGCAAAATCTTTGATAACCATAGGTCCTACTGTTGTACCCAAGGCTTGAGCAACTTCTTGAGCCAATTTCGGATTTGAACGACCTGCAAACAATTTGATATCGTGTGTAGGATTAATTTCACGTTCTAATTGGTGATATATTTCTTCATTAATCATTCGAAATTCCTTTCATACTTCTTATATTTTAATTATAGTATTAACAAATTATTTAATCATTAGATTTTAACTAATATTAAATGTTTTTAAAAATTCCATCACTTTATTAAGAGCATTTGCTCTGTGAGAAATTGTATTTTTTTCATCTTCGCTCAATTCTGCAATTGTTTGAGTATATCCGTCAACTAAAAAGATTGGGTCGTAACCAAATCCATTAACCCCTTTTCTTTCTTTAACGATAGAACCTTTGCATTCTCCTGTAGTTTGAAAAATCATTTCGCCATTTTCGTCTAAAAGAGTCATACAACAAACAAATTTTGCTTTTCGATTTTCGACACCGTCAAGTTCTTTTAAAAGTTTTTCGATTTTTGCATCTTGAGTTCCAGCATAACGAGCCGAATACAACCCTGGAGCACCATCTAGAGCATCTACGCAAAGTCCTGAATCATCAGCAAGACAGAAAGTTTTAGAAACTCTGTATGCTTCTTTCGCTTTAATCAAAGAGTTTTCTTCAAAAGTTGAACCGTTTTCAACAGGATTAAAGCCTTCGTTTGGCAACACAAATTCCACGTCCGCATTTGAACAAATTGCGTTTACTTCTTGTAATTTATGCGGATTAGCGGTTGCAAAAACTATCTTCATCTTATACTCCAAATCTTCTTTGGCGTTTTTTAAATTCTAAAACGGCTTGAGCAAGAGAATCTTTGTCAAATTCTGGCCAGAATTGTTGAGTTACATAAAATTCCGAGTATGCAATTTGCCATAACAAATAGTTTGAAATTCTCATCTCACCGCCAGTTCTGATAAGCAAATCAGGATTTGGAACTCCTGACGTATATAATTCATTTGAAATCAAATCTTCAGTAACTTCATCAGCAGAAATGCCTTTTTTAACAATATTCTTAACCGCTTGAACAATTTCTGCACGAGAACCGTAATTAAAAGCGATTTGTAAATGAACACCAGTATTATTTTTAGTCAATTCAGTAGAGTCTTTTACAACTTCTTGCAATTTTTCGCCCAAACCTGCAATATCGCCAATAAAGTTAATAACGACATTCTTTTTGTGCATTTCGATTGTTTCTGTTTTCAAGGTTTTGCAGAACAAATCCATTAAGAAATCAACTTCTTCTTTCTTTCTGTTCCAGTTTTCTGTTGAAAAAGCATAAACTGTCAAATATTTGATACCAAAATCATCACAGGCTCTAAGTGTTGTTTTTAGTGCTTCAACACCTTTTTTATGTCCCATTGCAGTTGGTAAATTTTTCAATTTAGCCCAACGACGATTTCCGTCCATAATTATTGCTACGTGTTGCAAATTAGTTTCTTTTACAACTTCATTAATATTTTCAGTTTGTGTAATAGTTTCCATAAGTTTTTCGCTAAAAATCTTCTTCTAATACTATTTTAATCTAAACATATATTTCTACAAGTTTATGATAAAATTAATGTATGATAGAACTATTAATTTTGTTTTTGATTTCTAAAAAAGAATTAACAATGTACGGAATACAAAAAAGTATTTCAGACATGTTTTCAGCCTACACAAAACCTAGTTTTGGGGCTATAAAACCTGCATTAAAAAGACTTGAAGCCTCTGATTTTATCGCATCTAGAAAATTAATGTCTGAGGGTGGAAAACAATCAGGATTTTATTCAATCAAACCTGATGGCTTGAAAGAATTAAAAAGACTTATGTTAGAAGATTTATCAGAAAATCCAATCCAATTCTTTTCTAATGCCAGAATAAAACTTTCTTGTGCATCTTTCTTATCAAATGAAGAAACAAACGAAATGTTTTTGAAAATAAAAACAAAAGCAATGGAGCATAAATTCAACGCAGAAAACACTCTTGCTGATGAGTACACACCACTTACATTCTATCAAAGAGTTGTTTTAGATAACGCAATTTGCGAATATCAAAATTTGATTTCACTAATCGAAAATTTGGAGAACGAAAATGCCCGCAATAGTTAGTGGAGTTGAAGAAGGCTCAATTGCAGAAGATTTAGAACTTGAACAAGGCGATATTATTCTTTCAATCGACGATTACAAAATGAAAGATTTAATCGACTATGAATTTTGTTGTAAAACAGAAGAATTAGTTTTAACAATTCAACGCAAAAACGGAGAATTAGAAGAAATCGAAATTGAAAAAGATTATGACGAACAACTTGGAATAATCTTTGAATCTGCAGTTTTTGACAAAATTAAGCCTTGCTTAAACAAATGTATTTTTTGTTTCGTTGACCAACAACCAAAAGGGCTAAGGGATACTTTATACATTAAAGACGATGATTATAGATTGTCTTATTTGCAAGGGACTTACGTAACTTTGACAAATTTGAAAGACGAGGACAAAGAACGTATAGCAAGAATGCATCTCGGACCTTTATATGTTTCGGTTCATACGACAAACCCTGAACTTAGGGTTAAAATGCTTAGAAATCCTAACGCAAGTAAAATTATGGACAATCTAAAATGGTTGAACGAGCAAGACATACCATTCCATTGTCAAATCGTTTTATGCCCAGGGTATAATGACGGTGCAGAATTAGATAGAACTTTAAAGGATTTATCAACCTTAAAAGATAACGTTTTATCAGTAGCAATCGTACCTGTAGGATTAACTCAATTCAGAAAAGACGAATTAAAAATGGTTGATGAGAAAATTGCAAAAGAAACTATTGAAATCTCATCAAAATACAAAGGTGTCTGCTGTTCAGATGAATTTTTTATTCTTGCAGGAAAAGAAATTCCACCGGCAGAATATTATGGTAATTTTTCTCAATTAAGCGACGGCGTTGGCTCTTTAAGACTTTTAATTGATGAATTTAAAAGTATGGAATTGCCAAAATCTATCAAAAAGAAAACAAAAATCGTTTTAGCAACTTCTTTTGCAGCAAAACCCGCACTAAGTATTGTTAGCGAAGATTTAAACAAAATCGAAAACCTAACTTGCGAATATATTCCAGTTAAATCAACCTATTGGGGTAGCAATATTACCGTTGCGGGCTTAATTACGACTGACGATTTGATTAATGCATTAAAAGACGTAAAATCAGACATTACAATTATTCCGTCAATTATGCTAAAAGCCTTTTCTGAGGACTTTTTAGACGGCAAAAACTTAGATTATGTAAGAGAAAATACTAAACATAAATTCTTTATCGTAAGAAATTCAAGTTCTGTAAAAGAAATTGTCGATTTGGTTAAAACACTTTAATTCCTTTAAAAACTTGTTCACTCCAAAAATTTATTATATATTAAGTTTATGTTAAACAAAGCAGATTTAAGAATTAAAGCCAAAAACATAAGAAAAATACTTGATGTCAAACTTATCAGCAAGATTGCTTGCGAAAAAATTTCTAACTTGAAAGAATTTCAACAGGCAAAGAACGTAATGATTTTTTACCCACTTGAATTTGAAATCAATCTGCTTTCACTGATTTCTGAGGATAAAAATTTTTATTTGCCAAGAATAAATGGCGAAAATTTAGAGGTTTGTACATACCAAAAAGGCGATACCCTAAACTTGAGCAAATTTAAAACTCAAGAACCTTTAACAAAAGCCATTTCGCCTAATACTTTAGACCTTATTATTGTTCCAGCCTTAATGGTAGACAAAAACAATTACAGATTAGGCTACGGAAAAGGATTTTACGATAGACTAATCTCTCAAACCTCAGCAAAAACAGTTTTACCGATAGCAAAAGAACTACTTGTAGAAAATTTGCCGACAGAACCTCACGATAAAAAAATCGATATCGTAATTTTGATATAAAAAAGGGACTTTTGAAAAGCCCCTTTTGTTATTATTCAATACCCAATTCTTGTTTTGTAATTCTGTTATCGTAATCAATACGTCCAATCAATTTGTTGATGCGTTTTGCAACATCTGTAAATTGTGGAATTGAAAGACTTTGAGCACCGTCTGAAGATGCATTGTCTGGGTCATGGTGAACTTCCATCATAATACCGTGAGCACCTGCAATCAATGCTGCTTTTGACATTGGTTCAATTAAATATCTTCTGCCAGTTGCATGACTTGGGTCAACAATAATTGGCAAGTGAGATAGTTTTCTGATTACAGGAATTGCAGAAAGATCTAATACATTTCTTGTAAATGAACTATCAAAAGATTTGATACCACGTTCACAAAGAATAACGTTATCATTACCGTTACACATAATGTATTCTGCTGCAAGCAAGAATTCTCTAATTGATGCAGCACCGCCACGTTTCAATAATACTGGACGTTTTGATTTACCAACTGCTTTCAATAATGCAAAGTTTTGCATATTTCTTGCACCGATTTGAATTACATCGGCATAAGTTTCAACCATAGGTAAATCGTTTGTATCCATTAATTCTGTTACAACCAACAAACCAGTTTTTTCCTTTGCTCTTGCAAGATAAATCAATGCACGTTCTTCTAAACCTTGGAAATCATAAGGTGAAGTTCTAGGTTTGAAAGCACCACCACGCAAGAATTGTCCGCCCATTTCTTTTACAGCAAATGCAACATCTAACAAACCTTGATATTCAGGTTCAACAGAACATGGACCTGCGATTAAAATAGGTCTTTCTAAACCACCGACTTTAACACCATTGTCAAATTTTACAACAGTATCTTCATGTTTACCTTCACGAGATGCCAATTTGTATGGTTCTTGAATTATTTTAACTTCTCTAACACCTTCTAAAGAGCCTAAAGCACGAGGGTCAAACATTCTTTTATCGCCAATTGCTGCGATAACTGTCATTACTTCGCCTCTATTTAAAACTACTTTGAATTCGTGTTTTTCTAATGTTTTTACAACTCTTTGAACATTTTCTTCAGATGTTCCAGGTTCCATAATTATAATCATTTTCAAATACCCCTTTTTCTGTATATGAAAATAATAACATAAAAATAAAAATCCCACAAAAAACAGACAAAAAAACACTTTGCACAAATGTGATTTTGTTGCCTGCGGAATCTCGCAGGTGGGTGAACGCCTTGACTAATCCGTTTCCGACTGGCGACAGCAAATGCTACGGTCGGTATACTTCAATGCCATTAGAGTCAATTCTCCCGATAATTAAAAATGTAGGAACAAAATAAACATCCATGCAAAGATACTAACATTATTACATATTATTCAATGCTTTTCAAGTGTCCTATTAACCTATCTATTGCAATTTGTATCTCAACACTGAATTTGAGCCTTGAGAAGAAATAAACAACATGTTTCCTTTCAAGTACAATCCATAAGGTTTATCAATATTGCCGATTAAAACTCTAACAGTACCGTTTTTAGTAATTTTTAGTACATTGTTGTCGTTGTAATTTGCAACATAAAGATTGCCTAAAACATCGATTGCCAAACCGATTGGACCATTGATTTTTTTATCTCTTGAATACAAAACTCTTTTTCCGTCAGGGAAAATTTTTGTAATAGAATTATCACTAAATGATGCAACATACAAGTTACCAAAATCATCTGTAACCATGCCTGTCGGACCTTGAATTCCGCCAAACAAGTGAGAAGATTGCATACCAACAGTATCAATTGTTTGTAGAGGAACTATAATGTCTTTTCCTGCAGAATTTGTATTTTTAATTTTTCGCAAAAGAGTTCTTGCTAATTCGTATTCAGTCGCACCTCTTGGAATATCTGTCAAATATTTTTGAGCCTTTTCATATTGCCCCAATTTGAATGCCACACTTGCGGCTTTATAAATTGCTTCATAATCATCTGGCTGTCTTACAAAAATTTGTTCAAAAACAGTCAATGCTGATTGATATTGTTCTAAAAAGTCATAGATACTACCCAAATTATAATAAGCATCTATATATTCAGGACTTACATCAATCGCACCTCTAAAATATTCCGCTGCTTTTTCGTATTGACCTAACTTGTAATAATCAACCCCTTTGTTGTAATACAAGCGTGCCTCATTCGCAATCTCAGCCATTGCTGACATTGGAATTAAAATCAATATTAAAGTTATTAGAATTCGTTTTAGCATATTTTATAGGTTATTTAATTTCATAATTAGTTTAT
>CAVFCO010000046.1:9616-14481 GCA_963620955.1 Alistipes senegalensis
ATGATGTTTTTCGGCAAAGTCTTTACCACGAGATTCAATTGCCATTTTTAAGATTTCTGGTAAATCAATTGCTTCAAGAGATTTGAAGTTGTTTGGTAATCTCAAAGACCAGTTTGCATCACCTGATGTTCCTGGAACATTGTAAACATCTTTAATATTGAAATAATCGGTAAAGAAAATTTGAATATTTTCTGCTTTTGATGCGAAAATTTCGATTAATTTTGTTTTTGCTAATAACTCTGCATCTTGAGTCAATTTAACAATGATATCGTCTTTATTTTCTGCATCTGGGAATAAATCTTCAACCAAAGATTTCACGTGTAAGTAACCTTTATGAGTATTTACCATTGAATCAGCCCACATAGAAATAGGTTGATTATCGTGAGTTCCTACCATTGCCCAACATTTTGGTACAATATTTTTACATCTGTATGGGTGATCTTCTTCCTCAGGAATAACGAATTGAGTTAATCTCATACCCAATAAACCATATTCTTTTAATACTGCTGCAACTGGGTTTGTTAAAGTACCTAAGTCTTCACAAACGATTGAATTTTTATTCAAACCCTCTTCTTTTGCTGCAGCAATTACGATTTTTTCAATTAATCTACCATAATCTTTGATTTGAGATTTAGTAAGTTTTTTAACTCTTTTTTCGTTATCAGCAGTAACTTCTAAGTTTAAACTTTCTTTTGGAATAACTGCAAATTTAGATAAGAATTCGTGTTCTGGAGAAGAATATAATCTTCCAGCACCTTCTTCAATTTTTGGATTATGACCTGCTTTATAAACCCAAGGGTCAATCAAACCAACAATATGGTCAATTCTTACGCCACCTTTGTTTTCACGGAACATTTTTTTGAATAATTCTTTCATCAATTTTCCGCCGTCGCCTAATGAACCGTCTTCATTAAACATATATTCAGGATTCATTACAGGGAAGCCCCATGCTTGTCCATTTTCTGAGAAATAATCAGGAGGACAACCTAAGCACCAACCGTCTAAGAAATATTGTTTATAAGCCCAAATATCTCTGTCAGAGAATGCAACTTGACGGTCAGCAATCATTTTAATTTTCTTTTTATCTGCATATTTTTTTGTTTCTTCTGATTGACAACTCAATAAATATTGGCAGAATTTGTAGAAATCGATTTCTTTTGCGTATTTTGTTTCAATTTCTTTGATACGTTTTGCATATTCCATTCTTTCTTCAATAGATTTTGGACTGCATAAGTTTTTATCAACTTCTGATTTCCATAATGGCCAGTAATCATTGCCATGTTCGATTGATAACGCTTGATATAAAGCATCATTATCTAACCAAACACCATTATTTCTTTTGTAAATTTCAAATTTTGTTTGATGTTTTTTAAGATTTTTTGATTCAATAAAGTTTTCGTATGCTTCGTTTAATGCTTCATCGTGTCTTCTATAAGCGTATGAAAAAGCAGTTTTATTAATGTTTTTGTTTGGATTTTCAGCAACGATAGAATTAAATGTATCGTGTGATAAAATGCAATCCCATTCAGGAGTTGTTAATTGTTTCAAGTCAATGAACAATGGATTGCCTGAGAAAATAGTACTTGTGTAAGGTGAACTATCACAAGATTTCAATTTTCCGTTTGGACCTAATTGAATTGATGTAAATACATCTGAGATAAAGTTAATAAGGCTTTTTGCACCATTTGAGTTATATGTACCGTAAGCAGTATCTTCTGTTTCTACATCAGGGAAACTGCTTCCGTGAATAATCAATGAAAGTTGTTTTTTACCTAAAACTTTCAATGCGTCTTTTATAATTGCTTCTGGCTTTTTTTCTAATAGTCCCATAACTACTCCTTTATTAAAATTAAGGGCTAATTCTGCTAAGATTTTAATCCTAACACCCTCTATTTAATATTAGCATAGAAAAAAATATATAAATAAAATGTAACTATATTTTAAAAAAGATTTAATTGAGGTTCATCAACTTGAGGCAAGTTTGTTTTCTTTGTAGACAAATTTTTAGAATGATTTTTTTGTAATCTTTGCATCAATTCACTAGATCGTTCTAATACTGAATTTGGTAAGCCTGCCATTTTTGCTACTTGAATACCATAACTTTTACTTGCACCACCTTGAACAATTTTACGCAAGAAAATAATTTCGCCGTCTTGCTCTGAAATTGTTATCCTATAATTTTTAATTTGTGGATAAGATTGAGTCATAACATTCAATTCGTGATAATGAGTTGCAAAAATACATCTTGCTTTCAATTTTGTTGCGATATATTCAGCAACAGCCCAAGCAATTGCAACACCATCGTAAGTACTTGTACCACGACCAATCTCATCGAGCAAAATCAAACTTTTTTGAGTTGCTGAATTCAAAATATATGCAGTTTCAATCATTTCAACCATAAATGTTGATTGTCCTAATGTTAAATCATCACTTGCACCAACACGAGTAAAGATTTTATCAACAATACCTAATTTTACACTATCAGCAGGTACATAAGAACCAATTTGAGCCATAAGTGCAATTAAGGCATTTTGACGCATATATGTTGATTTACCAGCCATGTTTGGTCCTGTCAAAATCATAAATTGCGTTTTATCTAACGAATTTGCAGACAATTCCAAATCATTTGCAACATATTCACCCAAAGGTAAAATCAGTTCTAATACTGGGTGGCGACCATTTTTAACAATAAAATCATCGCTTTCATCAACAACAGGTTTTGAGTAATTATTTTCTAACGCAACTGTTGCGAAAGAATTTAACACGTCTAATTTTGCAATATTTTCAGCCAAAATTCTAACTTTTGAAACAAATTCTTTTGCGTAATCTTTAAAATCGCAGAACAACTTATATTCAAGTTCTCTTGCCTTAAATTGGGCATTCAAAACTTCATCTTCGTGATGTTTTAATTCATCAGTGATAAATCTTTCACCACCAGTAAGCGTTTGTTTTCTGATATAAGTTTCTGGAACTAAACTCAAAAATGAATTTGTAACCTCTATAAAGTAGCCAAAAACTTTATTAAAACCGATTTTTAAGTTTTTAATTCCTGTTCTTTCTTTTTCTTGCTCCTCAAATGTTCTTAACCAATTTTCTCCACCAGTCAAAAGGTCATTTAAGTAATCAAGTTCGCCATTTACACCTTCTTTAATTATTCCACCTTCTTTTAAAAGTATTGGCGGATTTTCTTGAATAGTTCTGTCAATAATATCCGCAAAATCTGCCATTTCTGGTGCAAATTCTTTAACTTCATCAAATAAATCAGTATCTATTGTTGAAACAAATTCCAAAATTTCTGGTAAATGTTGCAATGAAATTTTCAAACCGATAAAATCTTTTGGGCTAACAGAACCGTTACTCAAACGAGTTGCAAGTCTTTGTATATCATAAATTTGTTCTAAAGATTCTGACAAACCAAGGCGAGTTTCTTCTAAATCAATCAATTGCGAAACAAAATCTTGGCGTTTATTAATTAATTGGATATCTTTTAGAGGTTGACAAATCCAAGAACGCAAAAGTCTTGCACCCATATTGGTTTTCGTTTTGTCCAAAGCCCACAATAAAGAACCATATTTATTTTTTTCTCTTGCTGTTTCAACTAATTCAAGATTTTTTCGAGTAGAAGAATCAATCAAAACGTATTCAGATAATACATAAGAGGTAATTTCTTCAAATTTTGGGAAATTATCTTTTAAAGTTTCCCAAATATAACCTAAAACGGCAGCAGCGGCTCTAAAACCTAACTTGCAATCTTCATATCCTATGCCATCTAAAGTTTGAATTTTTAATGCTGCTTTTAGATTATTTTTTGCAAAATTTTCGTCAAAAATATTTCTTGGAACTCTTGAACAATTGTACATAGAAACAATTTCATCAGGTAAATCAATAATTTCTTCCGGTACAATTTGGAACGGCATAATTTTTTGTTGAGCCGACGGTGCAATAATTTCAGACGGTTTAATCCTTGCAAGTTCTGAAAGAATTAAATTATAAGGTGCTTGAGTAACCTTAAATTCGCCAGTTGAAATATCTGTGTATGCAAATCCGTAATTATCAGATTTTTCATCTTTAAACATTGCACATATATAATTATTTTTGTTTTGGTCTAATAAATTGCTTTCGGTAATTGTACCGGCAGTTACAATTCTTGTAATACCTCTTTTTACAATACCTTTTGCTTGTTTTGGGTCTTCCAATTGCTCACAAATCGCAACTTTTATACCTTTTTGAACAAGTTTTTCCAAATACACATCAACTGCTTTTGCTGGAATTCCCGCCAAAGGTATTTTTCCAATAACAGAACCACAATCACGTGCAGTTAGAGTGATTTCAAGTTCTTTTGACATACGAACAGCATCTTCAAAAAATGTTTCGTAAAAATCACCCATTCTATACAACAAAATTTTATCTTGATGTTCTTGTTTGATTTCAAGATATTGTTGCATCGCAGGTGTTGCGTCTGGAATATTTACATCTATACTTTTAATATGATTTACGATTTGAGTTGCCATGAATTTAACTTCCTACTAAAATAATATCATGTAAAATTTAAGGTAGGACAAAATAATCATGGGTTGCTTAAAGAAAATTTTACAAATAGTTATTTTAGCACTTGCTCTAGTAGGCTTCACATCTATTGGTGGCAAGGATTTTGTCGTAGAACAATATAACAAATATTTTGGTTCATCTCCTGAATCAATTTTAGAAAGAGCAAGCAAAATTGGTGATTTTTCTCAAATTTCTGAGGAATTTACAATTGATAAAACCGCTAGTGCTTTTGGATATCAAGGAGTTTTGGCAGAACACAATGCTTCTGGTCAAAAAATCATCGTTGTAAAATCAGGCAAAAACCCTATCCTTACAAC
>CAVFCO010000046.1:14563-17083 GCA_963620955.1 Alistipes senegalensis
CGGATTAATTAGAAAATTCAAATATCAATCATTACAAGTTGATGATTTTACTATTTTAAAACAAGGTGAAATGAAAGCATTTGGACACAAAGTTCCATACGTTAGATTTAGTGCAAAAGTAAACAAATTACCTATCGGAACAGTCGGAGGAATTATCTCTGCTGTTGACCTTGATAATGGAGAATCTAGAATGCTTGTGGCTCTAAACGAAAACAAGAAATATTCACAATTAATTACCGAAGAATTTTTCAAAAAAGTTAAGATTACAAAATAGTAACATTATATTTACATAGATTTTTCTCTTTTCTAAAATGAAAGTGTACAAACTTGATAGAATTTTAAAGGAGATTTTTATGGACATATTTTCAATATTTACGCTACTCGGTGGTTTAGCGTTCTTTTTATATGGGATGAATGTCATGTCCTCTGGACTTGAAAAAGTTGCAGGCGGTAAATTAGAAAAGATGTTAAAAGCAATGACATCAAACCCTTTCAAATCATTAGCATTAGGTGCTGGGATTACAATCGCAATCCAATCATCATCGGCCTTAACAGTAATGCTTGTTGGTTTGGTTAACTCAGGTATTATGGAACTTGGACAAACTATCGGAGTAATTATGGGGTCTAACATCGGTACAACCCTAACGGCTTGGATTTTGTCATTATCTGGTATCGAAAGTTCTAACTTCTTTTTAAGATTATTAAAACCTGAATCGTTCTCACCTATCATTGCCTTAATCGGTATTTTACTTATTATGGGTGCGAAAAGAGATAAAAGCAAAAGCGTCGGTGCAATTATGATCGGTTTTGCAATCCTTATGTATGGTATGCAATTAATGTCAGGTGCTATGCAACCATTAGCAGACATGCCGGAATTCACTCAAATCTTAACAGCATTTGCAAACCCAATATTTGGTGTTCTTATGGGTACTATTTTTACAGGTATTATCCAAAGTTCAGCCGCTTCTGTCGGTGTTTTACAAGCCTTGTCAATGACAGGTGGTATCACTTACGGAATGGCAATTCCAATTATTATGGGTCAAAACATAGGTACTTGCGTTACAGCATTGATTTCTAGTATCGGTGTTAGCACAAACGCAAAGAGAGTATCTATTGTTCATATTTCATTCAACGTAATCGGTACTTTAGTATTTTTAGTACTTTTCTACGCTTTAGATGCAGTATTCCACTTTGCATTTAAAACTTCTGCAATTAACCCTGTAGGTATTGCGTTCTGCCACACAGCATTTAACGTTGCAACTACAGTTATGTTAATTCCATTCACAAAACAATTGGAAAAAATTGCAGTTTGGGCTGTAAAAGAAAAAGTTGGCAAAGACGAAGCACCAGTTTTCTTGGACGAAAGACTTTTAATTACTCCATCATTCGCTATTGTTGAATGTAAAAACTTAACTAGCACAATGGGTGTTATGGCTAAGAAAAACTTCTTCCGTTCAATGAAAATGGTTAACAAATTCAGCGAAAAACGTTTAGAAAAAATCCTACGCAAAGAACCTAGAATTGATATGTACGAAGATAAATTAGGTTCGTTCTTAGTAAAACTTTCTAACAAGAGTCTTGCAGAAGAAGATAGCAGAGAAGTTTCAAAATTACTTCATGCTATCAGCGACTTTGAAAGAATCGGCGACCACGCAGTAAATATTCTTAAAGTTGCAAGAGAAATGAACGAAAAACAACTTGAATTCTCTCCTGTAGCAAAAGAAGAATTGAAGCAAGTTGTAAATGCATTATCAGAAATTATGGATATCACAACAGAAGCGTTTGCGGAAGACGATATTGAAAAAGCAAAACGTGTTGAACCTTTAGAACAAGTAATCGACATTTTGATTGCTGAGGCTAAAAACAAACACATTGAAAGATTGCAAAAAGGCGAATGTACAATTGAACTTGGATTTATGCTTACAGAAGTATTGAACAATATCGAAAGAGTTTCTGACCACTGTTCAAACGTTGCGGCTTGCATGATTCAAATTAATCAATCATCATTCGACAGACACCAATACTTGAACAACATTAAAAGTACTGGTGAAGAAGCCTTTGAACAATTGTTTGAAGAATACAAAGCAAAATATATTACAAATCCACAAACATAAATTACTTAAGGTAGTTTGTAATGATATTCATAATATCGAATTTTGAATGTAATCCGCTGAAGCGATGAACTTCTTTTCCGTCTTTGAGGATTACAAACGAAGGTAAAGAGGAAATGGAGAACTTTTGAGCAAGTTCTCTATTTTCGTCTGTATTAACTTTGCCAATCCAAATTTTTTCTAATTCTTCTAAGATTGGTTCTTGTCGAGTACAATAACCACACCAATCGGTAAAAAATTCAATAACTTTTAATCCTTTTTTAGTTTTTTCTTCAAAATTTGTTTTATCTAGTTCTGTTATCATAAAAAATTACTCCTTTTTGAAGTAATTATAAAAATTAATCAAAAAAGAGTAATTCGACGATTAGATAATTTTAGTTATTAATTATAACATTGTGCTTCTTAATTC
>CAVFCO010000047.1:0-4411 GCA_963620955.1 Alistipes senegalensis
GAATTAAAAGTATCGGCGATTTTGCTTTTGCAAAATCGCCGATACTTTTTGTTTAACCTTTTATCAAAATTATTTATTCAATGCATCTTTTAATGCTTTTTCAAGAACTTCAATTTTTGATTCAAGAACTTTAACTTTAGAATCGCTTTCATCAGAGGAGATAGAATTTTTTTCTAATTCTCTTTTGTAGGCTTTAAGTTTTCTTGAAATGTCTAAAACGTAAGATAGAACGAATAAAATACCTGCGATAAAGCCTGCTACAGAAAATGCGATTGCGTGAAAATCTTTAATTGTGTAGCAAAAATATGCGATTACGCATAAAAATAATAGTGATAATAATCTTAAAAATAGTATCATTTTTGACTCCTTAAATATTTTAGAACTTTTTGAATTTTTTCATCTGGTTCAATTTGTAACTTTATTCTCTCATCAGAGTTTGGTTTTGTAAACTCTAATTTGTATGCTTGTAAAACTTGTTCTTGAGTTTTAATTTTTTCTGCCCTTGCTCCGTATAGAGTGTCGTTGAAAACTGGAGTTCTAAAATAACTCATGTGAACTCTAATTTGGTGCGTCCTGCCTGTTTTTAGAGTTAATTCAACATAGGTAGAATTTTTAAATCTTTCAAGAACTTTGTATTCTGTAATACTTGGTTTTCCACCATCAACAACAGCCATTTTGTGTGGTTGAGTTGGGTGTCTGCCGATTGGAAGATTTATAACTCCGTGGTCATCTTTAACAGAACCTTTTACGATTGCTAAATAACTTCTTATTGCAGTCTTTTGCTTAATTTGTGAGGCTAAAAACTCGTGAGTCGGGTTGTTTTTTGCTACCATTAATAAGCCAGAGGTGTTTCGGTCAAGCCTGTGCAAAATTCCACGTCTGAATTCGCCATTTATGTCTGATAAATTGTCGCCGTATTTGTATAAAAGTGCGTTAACAAGAGTGTTTGCACGTTCAATTGTTGTTGGGTGCGTAAGCATTCCTGACGGTTTGTTTACGACAAGCATATTTTCATCTTCCCAAACAATATCAAGAGGAATGTTTTGTGGTTCAATTTTAACTTCTTCTATTACTTGTGGCTCAAATTCAATAACGTCGCCCTCGTGTAGTTTGTGCGAAGATTTTTTTACTTCGTTGTTGACTAAAACACTGCCATTTTTTATTGCAGATTGAATTTTCGAGCGAGAAATATCAACAATTAAATTTGATAAATACGCATCAAGTCTTGTGTTTTCATCGTTTTCGTCTATTAAAAATCTCATAGTTGTTTAAGTTGCGTTCTTGTAAGAAGTAAAAATATTATAACCACAACACTTACGTTGATTGCGATGTCTGAAAGGTTGAAAATAGGGAAGTTTACGAAGTTCAAATGAATGAAATCTCGAACGTAGCCCAATTGAACTCTTTCAAAAAGATTGCTGAAAATTCCCGCCATCAAGAAAGAAAGCCAAAAAATTCCATTGTATGACATTGTTCCTGCGTGTCTGATTATGTATGAAAATAGCACAACAAGGGCAGTTACTGATAGTGCGATTAACAAAAATGGATAACCGTCTAAAATACTGAATGCTGCACCAGTGTTTTGTGTGTATGTCAATGAAAATAGGTCGTTAGACACTACTAAACCTGTGCGAATTTCGTTTACAAGGTAGTCTGACAAGTAGCAAATTGCAAAAGAAAGCCCTGCAAACATTAAAAATAGATATGTAATTTTAGTCCACAAGTTTTGCGGTTGTTTCCTTCTTGCCATTTTGTTGTTTTACCTTTGAAAAATCTTTTGTTGGGATAACGTTTGTTCTAGTGATAATGTAGCCCAAACCTGTAACCATAAGTTTGATTTCTTTTTCTTTGTTTACTCTTGCTCGAGTAATTCCGATTGAGGCTACTGTGTATTCGTTAAGGTTGTCTTTGTTAGCCTTGAAAACTCTTTCTAAAATGCCGCTTTCAGGAAGTTTTCTGAAAACTTCGTCTGCATTTACGTGTGGATAAGTAACTTTTTCTTGTCCGATTGAACCAATTGTAAGCATTTTTTTGTCAGGAAGAACTACATTCAAACTTGCAGTGTATTCTTTTCCTGCAGGAACAAGTTGAGGAACGATTAATTCCATTTTTACCTCGTTTGCTTCGCCGTATGTTAAAACAGTTTCTTCGCTGATGATATTATCAGAGGTTACAAACCAGTTGTCGCCTATTTTTTCAAGATAATAAAGACTATCTGATTTGCTTTTTAAATATCCTTTAATTTCGATTTCGTCAACTTTTTCAGTTGTTGTAGCAGTTGCATATTCGCTAACTGATGCGATTGCAGTGTTTCCAACGATGCTGATACTATCAATTGACATTGTGTACTTGATGTCAGGGTATAATTCCCAAGTTTTTTTAACTAAATCAAAGTACATATCTTTGTTAAAGCCGTCTGCATTGTAGTAATTGCTTGTGTATAGAGATTTTAAACCCTCCATATCATAAGTATTTGTGTAATTTAATTGTTTTTTTAAGAAAGTTCTAACTTCCTTATCCATTGTTTGAAGTTGCTTTGCAGAAGACTTTGCAGTCGCTTTGTCTACGTATGCAATGTAGTTGTCGCTTGCAAAACAAACTGGAGTAAGAATTAATAATGTAAGTAGAGTTAAAACAATTTTTTTCATAGTTTTATTATACCTTAAACATTTACATTTGCCATCATTTCAATGAGGGTACTTATTGTTGTGTCCATACTAACGATATCTGTCGTTCTTTGTTGTAGGAATGCGTTGATTTGTGGCATCATTTCGATTGCAATATCAAGGCTAGGGTTTGAACCTTGTTGATACATACCTACGTCGATTAAGTCTTTGTTTTCTCTGTATAGAGCAAGAAGTTTACGCATTTTACCCGCAGCGGCTTTGTGTTCAGACGTCGCAATAGCACTCATCAAACGGGAGATACTACCCAAAACGTCAATCGCTGGGTAGTGGTTGGCTTCGGCAACCTTTCTGGATAAGAAAATGTGACCGTCCGTGATACCACGCACCGTATCTACAATAGGGTCGTTGATGTCGTCCCCTTCCATCAGTACTGTGTAAAATGCAGTGATAGAACCTTTTGGGCTGTTTCCGGCACGTTCCAAAACTTTTTGTAACCAAGAGAAGATTGACGGTGGATAACCTTTCATTGTTGGCGGTTCACCCAATGACAAACCTACTTCACGACCGGCCATTGCACAACGAGTAATTGTGTCGGTCATTAAGAAAACTTTTTTACCTTTATCTCTAAAATATTCGCAAACTGCAGTTGCTGCAAGTAAACATTTTTGACGGATTAGAGGAGGTTGGTCGCCTGTCGCACAAACAAGTACAGACTTTTTCATACCCTCTTCACCAAGAGCATCTTCAATAAACTCTTTAACCTCACGACCACGTTCTCCGATTAGTGCAACAACGTTTACATCAGCATCAGAATTTCTGGCAATCATACCCAAAAGGGTTGATTTACCTACCCCAGAACCTGCGAATAAACCCATACGTTGTCCGCAACCGAATGTCAAACACGAGTCAATCGCTCTAACCCCAGTTGAGAACATTTCTGTAATAATAGGACGCTCAAATGGGCTTGGTGGTGGACCTTCAATGTTTCTCCATTCTGCATGTTCAAGTGGCAGTGGGTGTCCGTCCATTGGGTTGCCCATAGGGTCGATAAGTCTGCCTAATAAGAAATCGCCTACAGGAATTGTGATTGGTTGACCTGTTGAAGATACAAGACAACCTTGTCCGATACCGTTTCCGTCCAAAAGCAAAAGTAATTGAGCGACTTCACCTTTGAATGCAGCAACCTCTGCAGGTTTTTTCTCGCCTGTATTTGTTTCAATGTAACATAAATCGCCGATTTTTAACCCTGGAAGTTTTACTTCTACTGTCAAACCAAGTAACTTTGATACCGTACCTTTGTATTGGTAAAGGTTTGTTCTTTCAAGTACTTCGTGAGTTCTTTCTTTTAGTTCGTCTATTCTTGCTTGGTCAATTTCTTCAAACATAAAATAATTGTATCACATTTTTAATAATTTACCCAAAAAATTTAATATTTTGGTAAATAATTTATATTTAAGGTATAATAAGTTTTATAAAAGATACAAAAAATAAGTAGAAGAACGGGCGAAAAGACGAAGCCCAAAAGAAAGAAGGAAAAATGGTAGATTCAAAGAAAACGCAGTTAGAAATCGGCGGAAAGATTGTAGAAATCGAAACCGGCAAATATGCTAACTCTGCAACATCATCTGTAACAGTTAGATGCGGTGATACAATGGTATTTGTACATTGCTGCGTTAGTAAAGAACCTCGTGTAGGTATTGACTTCTTCCCTTTGTTAATTGATTACGAAGAAAGAATGTCATCAATTGGTCGTATCCCAGGTGGTTACAACCGTTCAGAAGGTA
>CAVFCO010000048.1:0-2806 GCA_963620955.1 Alistipes senegalensis
CCTTTCATCAAGTCGGCATTTGTAACACCGTCAGCAGAAAGAACGAAGAAATCTTCACCTTCTTCAAAGAAGAATTGACATTTTTTAACCCCACCAGCAGTACCAGAAAGTGTTTCTTCTGTGATGTAGTTAAAATTAATACCTAAATCGTTTTTAATATATCTTGCAACAATTTGTTCTGCTAAATAATAAGTATTTGCAACAACATCTCTAACGCCAATTGAACGTAAGTTTTCTAACAAAATATCCATAACTGGCTTGTTACAAATAGGTACAAGAGGTTTTGGAACACTCTTTGTTAAAGGGTCTAAACGTGAGCCTACTCCGGCAGACATAACCATTGCTTTATACATTTATCTTCTCCTAAATACTCTGTAACAAATTTTACTATAAAAAAGATATATACACAAGTAAAAAATTTTTGTTATATAATATTAACTGTGAAGAAGATTAATGGAGGAAACATGAAAGACATTCAAATTACTAAAGAAGTAGAAGAAATGTGTCCTATAAAAAGAGGTGTTAAAGGCGTGCCTGCACCTATTCCACAAGAAGGTGAATGGACAAAATGTAAAGAAATCAAAGATATTTCAGGTTTAACTCACGGTTGCGGTTGCTGTGCACCTCAACAAGGTACTTGTAAATTAACTTTGAACGTTAAAGAAGGCGTTATCCAAGAAGCATTAGTTGAAACTATTGGTTGTTCTGGTATGACTCACTCAGCAGCAATGGCTGGCGAAATCCTTCCAGGAAAAACTATTTTAGAAGCATTAAACACAGACTTAGTTTGTGATGCTATCAACGTTGCAATGAGAGAATTATTCTTGCAAATCGTATATGGTAGAACTCAATCAGCATTCTCTGAAAACGGTTTACCAGTTGGTGCAGGTCTAGAAGACTTAGGTAAAGGCTTATGCTCTATGTGTGGTACAATCCACTCAACTAAACAAAAAGGTGTTAGATACTTACAATTAACAGAAGGCTACATCTTACAATTAGGTTTAGATGCAAACAACGAAGTTATCGGTTACCAATTCATCAACTTAGGTAAATTCATGGATGCTATCAAAAAAGGTATGAACCCTCAAGAAGCATACGACAAAAACATCGGTACTTACGGCAGATTTGCAGATGCTGTTAAATACGTAGATCCACGTAAGGAATAGCGGATTTTGCGTAGGGTACCGTGTGAGCAAAGCGAACCCAACCCGAAGTAGCGAGGACATAGCGAATGACAACGACAGTGAAATGAGCGACATGTCCGAGTGAAGCAATAATCCAAGACAGCGGATTTTGAGTTTGCAAATTATAGAGATTCTGAAACAAATTCAGAATGACAAACAAAAATAGTTAATACAAAATTAATTAAAAAAGGAAAATAAGAAATGACAGTAAAATTTGAAGGACAAGACAGACGTCAAGCAACTTTAGATAAAGTTTTACCAGAATATGGTTTCAAATCATTAGAAGAAGCACGTGATTTATGTTTATCAAAAGGTATTGATGTTGATGCTATCGTTAAAGGCATTCAACCAATCGCATTTGATAACGCATCATGGGCTTACACATTAGGTTGTGCTATTGCAATCAAAAAAGGAATTAAAAATGCAGCAGATGTTGCTGAAACAATCGGTTTAGGCTTACAAGCATTCGCAGTTCCTGGTTCAGTAGGCGACAGAAGACAAGTAGGTATCGGACACGGTAACTTAGGTGCTATGTTATTAAGAGAAGAAACAAAATGTTTCTGCTTCTTAGCAGGTCACGAATCATTCGCTGCTGCTGAAGGTGCTATCGGTATCGCTAGAAATGCTAACAAAGTTAGAAAAGAACCTTTAAGAGTTATCTTAAACGGTTTAGGTAAAGATGCTGCTTACATCATCTCAAGAATCAACGGTTTCACATCAGTTGAAACTGAATATGATTACAAAACTGGCGAATTAAAAATCGTTAGCGAAAAAGCATTCTCAGACGGCGAAAGAGCACAAGTAAGATGCTACGGTGCTGATGATGTTAACGAAGGTGTTGCAATCATGATTAAAGAAGGTGTTGATGTTTCAATCACAGGTAACTCAACTAACCCAACTCGTTTCCAACACCCAGTTGCTGGTACTTACAAAAAATGGTGCTGGGAAAACGGTAGAAAATACTTCTCAGTAGCATCAGGTGGTGGTACAGGTAGAACACTTCACCCAGATAACGTTGCTGCTGGTCCTGCATCTTATGGTATGACAGATACTATGGGTAGAATGCACGGTGATGCTCAATTCGCTGGTTCATCTTCAGTTCCTGCTCACGTAGAAATGATGGGTGTAATCGGTATGGGTAACAACCCAATGGTAGGTGCAACAGTTGCATGTGCCGTTGCTGTAGCAAAAGCAATGAACTAGTTGATTAATTTCAATAAGTTATAAATATTAAAAGGCGGTTTGCAAATTGCAAACCGCCTTTTTTATCATTAAACCAAAAATATACCAAGTTATTTTAATATTAAAAATTCATTTTTGAATGAAGTAAGCATTTGTGCAGATTTTTCGTATGCATGTTCTTCATTTTGTTGTTTTAAAAGTTCATAAGCATTGTCAAAAAACATATTTGCTTGCATGCAGAATTTAGGATTTTTCATCATAAATTTCACATCGCTTTCAACGTTATCAGGTCTTGAAACTTGAGAACGTCCAAGTGATTCAGCCTTTGCGTTTTTGAAGTTTGTATATTCAATATCTTCTTCGCAACCTTCTGGTGCGGCAGATTTTTTAGCCTTATCACGTTTTATATCGATTTTTTGAAATCTTATTGCATTAATATT
>CAVFCO010000048.1:2871-9459 GCA_963620955.1 Alistipes senegalensis
TTTTTATAACTTTCTCCAAATATTTGGTTAAATTTATGTATGCTTTAAACCGCAAAAATTTTTTTTTTGCTAGTTCATTTTTATATAGTTTACAATACTTAATTAAACTAGTCAATTTGTAACTTTCAAAATGCAAATTTTCGTAAAAATTGAGTCCCCTTGCCAAAATCACCGTCCATGATATACTAAAAGAGGTAAAGGTGTTTATGTTAGAATTTGTAAAAAATTTATTTGTAAAAAATGACGAGGAAGAAGATTTACTTACAAAACTTCCTGACAATGTAGTATTGCTGAATCCACAAGGTAGTTTCTTATGGTGCAACGATTTAGCACAAAAAACTTTAAGTGGATTGAAAGAAAATTTTGCAGAAGGTTATATTGATGACCTTTTAGATAATGCAATGGATTTTATCGTAAAACTTGCAGATGTCGATAAAACAACAGTTGTTCGTACAAAATCAAGTTTTGATAAAGATATGTTCTTTGAATTGTCAGCAAGAAAAACTGACGAGGGCTTTTTGGTTATTATGAGAAACAACACTCAAAACTACAAAACTTTAACAAGTATCATTGTAGAACACGAAAGTTCAAAAAAAATTAACAAAGACAAAAACAACTTTATCGTAAAACTTGCAGGTGAAATTAAAACTCCATTACAGTCAGTAATCGGATTTTCTCAAGCAATTTTAGACGGTTTGGGCGGAGAATTAAGCGACAAACAAGAAAAATATTTGAATATTATAAACAAAAATTCAGAAGAAGTTCTTCAATTATTCAACAGAATTGTTGATTTATCAAAAACAGAATCAAACCTATTTGAACACAAATTCAGTTATTTTGATGCAGTAAGTGTTTTGAATTCTGTTTTAAAATTAAACGAAAATGAAATCAAAGCAAAAAAACTAAACGTTACTGTTGACGTGGCATCTGATATTAAAAGAACAATTTATTCTGACGAAAAAGTATTAAAGTTAATTTTACAAAATATTATCGAAAACGCAATCACATCAACTGATGTAGGCGATATTACAATTAACGTAAAACACCCAGATTTAGAATATGTAAGCGAGTCAGGTTTAGTGCCATTTGAAAACGCAAGTGAAAAATCATTTATGTTATTCTCAATCCAAGATATGGGCTTGGGAATAAGCGAAACTGAACTTGATACATTATTTGAACCTTATGCACAACTTGAAAATCCAAACAAAAAATCGATTGTTCGCTCAATCGCATTTGCAACAATCAAAAACGCAATCAAAATGTTGAAAGGCAATGTTTGGGTTGATACTGAGGCAATGCAAGGAACAACTTACAACGTTATTATTCCAACAGAAAAGGTAATGCAAGCAGTAAATGAGTGAAGTTAGACTTGAAAATGTCATAAAATCTTATGACAAAAAACGTGTAATCGATGGGGTAGATTTGACAATAAAAGACAAGGAATTTATTATCCTTGTTGGTTCTTCAGGTTGCGGAAAATCTACAATTTTGAGAATGATTGCAGGTTTGGAGGAAATTTCAGGCGGAAATATTTACATTGGCGACAAAAAAGTAAACAATGTTCACCCAAAAGATAGAGATATTGCATTCGTATTCCAAAGTTATGCTTTATATCCTCATATGACTGTTTATGAAAATATTGCTTTCGGTTTAAAAATGAGAAAAGTTGATAAAGAAACTATCGACAAAAAAGTTCGTGAAGCAGCAGAAATATTGAATTTGACAGAATACTTAGATAGAAAACCAAAACAACTTTCAGGTGGTCAACGTCAACGTGTTGCACTTGGTCGTGCTATTGTAAGAAATCCAAAAGTATTTTTGATGGACGAACCTTTATCAAACCTTGATGCAAAATTGAGAGTGCAAATGCGTGCAGAAATTAAAAAATTACACGAAAAATTGCAAACAACTTTCATTTACGTAACTCACGACCAAACAGAAGCACTTACAATGGGTGATAGAATTGTAATTTTGGATAAAGGCAAAATTCAACAAGTTGATACACCTTTGAATGTTTACAACAACCCTAAAAACAAATTTGTTGCCGGATTTATCGGTTCACCTCAAATGAATTTCATTGATTGTAAAATTGTCAATGGAACATTGATTATGACAGAACCGGTTATTGAGTTACCACGAAGAGTTTTAGACAATTTAGGCGACAGAAGTGAAGTTACAGTAGGAATTCGACCAGAATTTATGATGAACAATACTGGAAGAATTAAATTACGTGTAAAAACAGAAATGACAGAACTTTTGGGTTCTGAACAAATTATATATTTTAATATTGGTGAAAACAAATGCTGTGCAAAATTAAGTACAGATTATTTGGTAGAGGACGAATTTAATTTAAGCCTAAATCAAGATGACTTCTTATATTTTGACAATGAAACAGGCGAAAGACTTGCATAGAAGTCAATTTGATTATTGAATATTTTTTTAGTAGAATTAAGAAAAAGAACTCAATTCATTTATCCATAAGGAGGTAAAATTATGGGAATTATGCAAGGTAAAAAAGGTATTATATTTGGCGTGTCTAATACACACGGCATCGCATACGCTATTGCAAAACAATTATTTGACGAAGGTGCAGACATCGCTTTCACATACGCAGGCGAAGTTATGGAAAAACGTGTTAGACCTTTGGCAGAAGATATGAACTCAAAATTAATCATGTCTTGCGACGTTACAAAAGAAGACGAAGTAAAAGCAGTTTTCGCAGAATGTGAAAAAATTTATGGCAAATTAGATTTCGTAGTTCACGCTGTAGCATTCGCAAACAGAGAAGATTTACAAGGCGAATTCATTAATACATCAAAAGCAGGTTGGGACTTAGCATTAGGCGTAAGTGCTTACTCATTAATCTCAATTTGTAGAGAAGCAAGACCTATTATGAACGAAGGTGGTTCAGTTCTTGCATTGACTTACTTAGGCTCAGAATACTACGTTGCAAATTACAACGTAATGGGTGTTGCTAAAGCGGCTCTTGAATCATCAATGAGATACTTAGCAATGGATATGGGTAAAGTTGGTGTAAGAGTAAACTGCTTGTCAGCAGGTCCTATCAAAACATTGGCAGCAAGCGGAATTTCAGGCTTCAACCACATGTTAAAAGCAGCAGCATTGAAATCACCTCTAAAACGTAACACAGCACTTGAAGATGTTGGTAAAGCAGGTATGTACTTGAGTTCACCACTTTCAAGCGGTACAACAGGAGAAATCCTTTACGTAGATTGCGGTTGCCGTTCAGTATATGCATCATTAGATGAAATGGACTTGGTAAAAGAATCTCTTCAAAAATAATTAATTAATTAATTAAATAAAATACAAACAACAGCCCGCCGAAACTTCGTTTCGACGGGCTGTTTATTAGTAATATAATTATTATCTACAATTGTGTTTGTCGTCCCAACTCAATTGATTTCGGCAAGGTTTCAAATAATCTTGGTTTCCAAATTTCATAACCCATGCGGTACAATAAATACCCTTACCATTTATACATTCATACAAAAAATCGCTCTGATATTCATAACCAAATGGAAAAACTTCTCCACTCGTTTTCTTAACAGAGAATAACAGTATATCATCACCGAATCGATAAGTTCCTTGTTTGGGTCCATTTACATCGACCATAACACCCAAATAATCACCGTTCTGATTATAACTATCTATGGCAATTGAGGTCCCATTTACTAAAAGCCCTTTATTTATGGAACTATTTCCATCTATGTTTTCACTTACATCATTTTTTGAAGATGTTAACTTTGTCGCATTACCAGTTTTCCAACAACCCGTAGAAGTATCACATTTTTTCTTTAATTTTAAATATGGAGAAACAACTTCCCAAACTTGTGCATCTGTTGGATCTCCACCATTTGTACCCCAATGATCAATACTACCATTTTCTGCAACTGCTTGAGCAAAAGCCGTTGATAAAATCTCATCAGTTTTTCTCAATTGTGCAACTTTTTCTGCAACATCTGTATCTTTTCTAGCATTTGTAATCGTTAATGTTGCAACAATACCGATGATACCCATTACAAATATGATTTCTGCTAACGTAAATGCTAAAAATTTTCTAGTATTCATCATACCGCATAAGTGAAACGCATTGCGGAATCTTAAAGATGTCGGAATAAATCTGACATGACGATTTACGTTATGACACATTTTATTAATTATTTCAAGTATATTTTTCATAAAACTCTTTCCTTTTTTTCAAAAATATAACAGTTTTGACACTTGTTGTCAATTAAAAATGTTTGAACAAATTTTCTTCAATATCCTTTTTCGTAAACATTTTTATTCCGTCGTTAAATTTGACTTCAACAACATTATTCCCATTTTTTTCAACAATTTCACCAATTTCTGTGTATAAATTTGGATTAATTTTCGCTAAATCCTCTTTTGAAATCGCACAAACAAGTTTGTAATCCTCTCCACCATAGAAAATAGCCTTTTTATAATCAAAATTTTCGAGCATTTCAATATCTTCATCATAAGGAATTTTGTTGAAATCTACTTTTGCCATAAAACCACTGTTATCAGCGATTTTAAACAATGCGTCCATTAGCCCGTCAGATGAATCCATCATTGCATAATCAAATTCCGCACATTTAGAAATCGCATCAGATAATTCATTTGAAATAGTTGGCATTAAATGTTCATTTTTTATTGCTTCATGCCCGCAAATACCATTTTGCAAAGCATAAAGTCCTGCAGAACTAGAACCGTGAACTCCATTTGTTATGATTTTATATCCATTTTTTGCATTTTTGCGTGATGAAATCTTTCTGTTTTTTGTCGAACCAATTGCAGTTACAGAAACAAAAATTTTATCAGAGCCAGTAATATCGCCACCGACAATTTTTACACCACTTAAAATGCTTTTTGCACCGTCATAAAAATCTTTTACATATTTTGTATCAATATCTTTTGGCAAAGACAAAGAAACTGTCAAATATTTTGCCTCAGCACCTGATGCGTATACATCGCTAAGGTTTACGGCTACAGATTTATAGCCCAATTGATAAGCAGAAGAAAATTTTCTTGAAAAATGTACATCTTCAACAAGGCTATCTTGAGTTACAACAATACCCAAATCCTCTAAAAATGCACAATCATCGCCGATATATTCAGAGGATAAAGCAGTTTTTATAACATCAATTATTTCAAGTTCTTTCATATTTTAATTCTAACACAAAATACCCACCCAAAATCGGTTTTTAGTCCTTTTTAGGGGTTAAAAATAGCGAAATTGTGAAATAATTCTACTATGGAATTTTTTAAATACACGAAAAAATTACTAAAAAATAAACAAGAAAATCAAACCTACACGACAAACCCGTTTAAACAAAACAAACAGGTTACATTCATTTGGATCGAAAAAAGTTCTAATTTTTTTGATAAAAACTATTGGTCAGATTCTTCATGACCTTTCAATAATTTTTCAAAGTCAGACGGTTTCAAGTTTTGGACAAAGTTTTTAAACTCTTGTGCCTCTTCTTCGTCTTTTGATGGATCAGTTGAAACAGCACCTGTTGCAAGAACTGAAGATGCAACGTAAATTGGTGCTTCAACTCTTATCGCAACCGCAATAGCATCTGACGGACGGCAGTCAATTTCGATAGGTTCTTCGCCTGTTTTTGTCAAAACTAGTGTTGCAAAATAAGTATCTTTTTCAACATCATCAATTTCAACTTTTTCTAGTTCATAACCCATTTTTTGTATAATATCAATAATCAAATCGTGCGTCATTGGACGTGCAACTTGCAAGTTTTCAATCTTTCTGATAATCGCACTTGCCTCAGCAGAACCAATCCAAATAGGCAAAGCCTTTCTGTTGTCTTTGTCATGAAGAACTACAATCGGTGAACCTGTTCTTGTATCTAGGGCTATACCCATTACACGCATTTCAATCATTGTTAAAAACCTCTTTTTATATCCTGATTTTATTATATCATAACTTATTTTTTATATTCTGTTTTATATACACAATATCTATTTCTAAAATCTTTCACTAAAACAAATTCAATTTTATCACCGTTTTTATCTTTTAAATTATGAATTTCATCACAATTTGCCCAAATGGAATAATTTGTTTTATCTAATTTCAAATAACTTTTAACTGTATCAAATTGAATTGTGTCTTTTGTTCTGTTTTTATTCGCAAAGTAAGAAATATCATAGTTGTCATCGTGTAAATAAGGCAATGTTGATTTTAAAATATTATCAAAATAGATAAAATGTACTTGCTTGTTTGCTTTGACAAAATTTGCGATATCTCTTGAATTTGAAACAAAAACTCTTGGCTCATATTTCATATCAAAAATGAATAAAACTGAGATAAAACAAAGCAAAACAGTAGTTATTTTTTTGAGTTTATCGCTTAAAAATTCTCTATCAAATCCAATCCAACAACCACAAATCAAATAAATATACAAGAAATACCAATGCCAAAAATCACCGCAATAGCAGAATTGGAAAAACGAAATCAAAAATCCGTAAGTTATCAATAAAAATCCGAAAACTAACTTGTCTTTAAATAAACTTATCATAAAACCAATAGTGAAAAATGTAAGCAAAATC
>CAVFCO010000048.1:9469-16652 GCA_963620955.1 Alistipes senegalensis
AGCAAAATCGCATTCACAACTGGAGTAAAATATACAAACGGATTTAAAAGAATTTCTTTTGTAATTCCATGGATTTTATTTTCAGGCACACCGCCCATTTTTACATTTAAAACTTGCACTAATAACGTTATAATGCACAAAAACGCAATACTTAGACAAATTTTTAAATCCTTTTTCTGTTTTAATTTGAACAAATCGAAAAGTAAAACTGCACCAAAAATTAACGCACCAATACAGGCCATTAAACTTGTATTAGCACAAACAAAAACAATACTTGCGTACACAATTGGGTGTTTCAGCCTATCTTTGTACATCGCACAAAGAAGAAATAATAACAAAATTCCGATAGAATAACATCTTGCAACAACTGGATAGTATGCCAAAAATGGGAACGAAAAAGTTATTGCAACTTTTATAAAATTATTAAATTTTGCATACTTCCACAAAAGAAGTATTGCACCAAAACAAAATCCCCAATTCAATAACAACATTGAGTAAGGGTAGCCTAAATTCAATTTTGCAAAAGGAAGTAAAATCAAATACCAAACAAAAAAATGTCCTTCGTATTTTAATGATTCTAAAATTGACCCCCACTCAAAATCTCTTGCAAATTCCCACGCAGTCGCCTCATCACTCCACGGTTGGTGAAAAATCGTTCTTAAAAGAGTAAAAATTGTCCAAAAAACAATGCAAACCCAAAAAGTTTTACTCTTCATCATCGAAAAATTCTCCGATTTGCTCTTTTTTATTCATTGTAACAACATGTACTGAAACCAAAGCAGTGATTGGAACACAGACAACAAGAGAAATACTTCCGATAACTGCAGAAGAAATTTCAGTTACAACCTGATTAAGATTGAAAAACTTTTGCAAATCAATATTTTGTGATAATAAAACCAAAGGCAATGAACCACCTAAATACACTAAAATCAAAGTGTTTGCCATAGTGCCAATAATATCTTTACCAACATTCATGCCAGAGAAAAACAATTCTTTTGGAGTTAATTTTGGATTAATCATAAAAAATTCATTGATACTACTTGCAATCGACATGCCAGTATCCATAACAGCCCCCAAAGTTGCCAACATCATTGATGCGGTCAAAATACCTTTAAAATCTAAACTTGGGTCTGCTTGGTATAAAAACATAGTTTCTTCACAACAAAAACCTGTAAGTCGAGAAAATCTTATTGCCAAAAGCGATAACGTAGATGCTACAAGTAAACTTCCGATAGTACCAAGCACCGCAGCAGTACTTTTTTTATTAAATCCGCCAACCAAATACATAGTTATTGCAGTAGAAATCAAAGAAATCACCAACGCAACTAAAATTGGGTTAAATCCGTGTCTTACAAGCGGAACGAGAACAAACAAAATTAAAAGAACCGTTACGACAATTGAAAATAAACTGTAAAAACCCTTTTTTCTTCCAACAAAGACCAGTAATCCAGCAAAAAGGAAGAACAGTAAGTATAAGAAATTTACACGTTGAATATCTGCAATAAAGTAATCTACAGTATCACCGTCGTTTTCAAATTCTGCGTGCAAAATAACTTTATCACCTTTTTTCAAAAATATATCATAATAAGGGTTATTTGTAAGCATATTGTCTACAACTGTTGTCTGACCTTTAAATTCGCCAGTCAAAAGTTTTACGGTAACAATTTGCTGAACCTGACTTTTTTCTGAATAGTTTTGTTCAACATCTTCATATTCAATCTTTTCAACAATCCCTATTTCGGATTTTAAAACTTTATCCTTTGTTTCGTCAAACTGAGATGAAGCAAAAACAGGCAAAGTTACGAATAAAGCAAATATGATTATTAATAATTTTTTCATGACATTTATCTCTTAAATTTTTCAGACAACAAATGGCTGAAATATAGACATAAAAAAATACTCCCCGAGTTGGGCTCGAACCAACAACCTACCGGTTAACAGTCGGTAGTATCTTTAAAAACATTAAATCATAAAAAAAAGAAAATGTCAAAAAATGCACATAAACACTTGACTTCAACGAAATAAATCTTTATAATTGTTTTAAATTTTTTGTTATTTTTTGATGTTTTTTTATATCAATTCCGACAAAATTACGACAATTTTTTAGGCTGAAAGGCATATTTTATGGCAGAAATCAAGACTCGAACAAAAAAAGACGGCTCAAAAAGTTTTACAGTTTCAATACGAATTAAGGGTGCACCGTCAATTAGCAAAACATTTGCAAGGCTTACGGATGCTAAAGAATGGGCTTCTCGTGAAGAGTCAAAAATCCGTGAGGGTATTAATTTCCCGAAACGTAAACTTAAAAATTTAACGGTTGGCGAGGTTATCGAACAATTTATAGATTTAAAATTAAGCCAATATAAACCGAAAATGCAAAGCGAATTTAAAAAACATTTAACCTGGTGGAAGCAAGAAATCGGCAAAATTTATTTAAGTTCTATAACTACGGCGACACTTGTTGAGTGTAGGGACAAATTGGCGAAAAAAGAAAAAGAAGTTCCAACAAGTAACGGTAAAACAATAATAAAAGAGGGCGAAACATTATCGTTTACAACCGTAAATCATTACATCGCTTCTATGAATACCGTTTTTTCATATTGCGTAAAAGATTTAGACATAATCGACATAAACCCGATGTCAAAAGTTGAAAAATTAAAAATCAATAACGCTCGTAAACGTTTCTTGGACGAAAAAGAAATAACAAAACTTTTGAACGCTTGTAAAGAAGCAAACCACGAGTTATATTTATGCGTTTTAATTGCCTTGTTATCGGGTGCAAGAAAAAGCGAAATATTAAATTTAACTTGGGCTTGTGTCGATTTTGAACACGGATTTTTAACATTCTTGAATACTAAAAACGGCGAGGATAGAAGCACGCCAATGCACGAATTTTTATATGAAGAGTTGAAAGCCTTTAAAACTAACGGTAAAATAAGACATTTAAAAAGCGACCATTTATTTACAACGCCTACGGGCAAGATAAACGAACCTTTAATAGGTAAATTATTCCCAAAAGTTGTAAAAAAAATCGGCATTGAGGATTTTAGATTTCACGACTTACGCCATACACAAGCAAGTTATCAAGCGATGTCGGGCGTATCGCAAGTAATGACACAAAAGACACTAGGTCATAAAACCTCTGAAATGACCAATCGTTATTCACATTTAAGGGCTGATGTATTAAGACCAACAATTAACAAAGTAGGCAATACAATGTTAAAAGATTGGCTTGAACACGATAAACAAGACTAAAAAGAGTTACAACGCCTTTTATAAGGCAATAAAGAAAGGGTAAAAACAATGTACAGTAATTTAGAAAACGAAATGCAAAAACAAAACATCACAAAAGAAAAACTAGCGAAGAATTTAAAAATTACAGTTCCAACGCTAGACAAAAAATTAAACGGTATTTCTGATTTTAATATGGTTGAAATGGGTATTATTCAAGATACTTTAATTAATTTTCCACAATACCCAGGGGCAAAACCAACCAAATTAAAACTTGAATATTTATTTAAGGAAGCGTTAGAAAATGCGTAAAGATGTAGGATTAATTATAGAATTTTGATGACGGCGAAATAACCGAAAAAGAAAACTTGAAACATTTAATTCAATTATGGATTTTTTCGATAGGCGAGATAGTTAACGAGAACGCCAAGCAAACAATAAAAAGGTTAAAAGCGTTTGCATGCCTGCAGATTAAAAAAACATTGTGTTTTTGCCACGCTAAAACACTACCACGGGACAAGTGGGGGGCTTGCCCGTGGTAATAACAAAAAGATAAAATCAAGAATTTGTTTTGACAACTTCCGGCATGCTATAAAAAGGCAAAATAAAACGGGCTAATTTAAGCCCGTTTTAATATGTTTAAGGTTGTTTTTGTGGTATAAGGGTCATTTTGCTTGGGCTTTCTAGGTCTATTGTTGTTGAAGCCTTTAAATCGGTATTATTATTTAGTTCAATTCCGACATCAATACGCCCATTTTTATTGCTTCCCCCAACAAGGTTATTTTTTACAAGAGGGGGCGTTTTTTGGGGGATTGACTCATTTTTAAATACAATGCCTTTTAACCCCTTTACGCCTTGTTTTAATAAGACTATTTGTTTTAGCCCTTGAATAATTGCGTAAATCGGATTTATAGCCATTAATAAAACATTTAAAAAATTATTTTTTATGTAGTTACTAACGCTTGAAAATACATTTTTGCAAATATTCCAAAATTTTAGCATTGTTGCAGATACTTTATCTAAATTTTTCCATATTAAAACAATAACGGCAACAATACCACCAATTAAAGCCGACCATAAGAAAATCGGACTCGTCAAAAATGCCAAGTTACTTAATTTTACGGCGTTAGTCAAGCCGATAAATCCGATTTTTAATCTTTTAAGTAAAATTATTGACCTAACACCCAACGGCAACCAGTTAAAAAACTCGGCAACCTTTAAAGCAACCAAACCCGTTAAAACAGCACTCATTAAAGGAATAATAACGGGCGAAAATTTTTTAAGTAGGTTATAAGTCCAAACAAGACAATTAAGCAATACATTTATTGTTTTAATGGCTAATAGTACACCTGGAACGAGAACGCCACCAAAGACGGCTTTAAATATAGGCGACATTTTAACAAACTCGGGTAATATCTTTTGAGTAAAAATTTTAAAAGTTTTAAACAACTCTTTAAAAATAGGCATACAATGTTTAACGGCTTTTTCTACGTTACTAATAGCCGTTTTAAACTTGTTTTCGATGTTCCCCATATACTTTTTAACAATATCATTTAAACGCTTCATAAAGGCGTTATATTTTGGCAATAAGATACTACCTAGATTTGTTTCAAGTTCCTTTTTTTGTTGCTCAAATATTCTTGATTGATTGGCAAAGTTTCCACCCGTACGCCAAAAATCGCCTTGTGCGTTTTTGTTTGACTCCATAACGTATTTATATCGAAGTTCGATTTTTTCCGTTTGACTCATATCTTTAAACTTTTTATTCAAGCCCATTTTTTTTGCATAATTTTCTAGGTTTTCTTGTGTCATTACTGTGCCAAGATTTTTAAGGGCTTCCGTTTCGCCCGTAAAAACACCTTTTAAAGCGTTAGCCGACAAAGATTGTTCAACGTTTTTGAACGAAGCAATATCTGCAGATAATTGAGTTAAACTCGTCGCCATTTCGCTTGCACGCTTGGTCGTCATTCCCATACCCGTTCCCATATCGCCGTATAAAGCCGCCGTATCGAGAGCCGTTTGTTGAGCCAAGCCCATTGATTTAATTGAATTTTTAGACCATTTAATTACTTCGTCTGCGTTAGTTTTAAAAGTTTCGTTTGTTTTGCCGATAGTTTCTTGTAAATCTGAAGCACGCTCAACCCAAGAATCAAAAGTTTGCTTTACTGTATTTGTCGCAATAGCCGTAGCGATTGTGGTTATCCCTAATTTAACATTACTAAACGAATTTTTTAAACTATTTCCAACGTTTTGTGATTGTGTTTTTAATCGGTCTAATTGATAGCCAAAAACGGAAGCCCTATTTTTCATATTTTTAAATACACTTGACATTCCGTCTTTTGCTTTAAAAGATGTATAAACGCTAAAACTTGCTGATGTCATTTTATCCCCTTTCAAGTTGTCTATTTTTCATTTCGGCGTATTTTTCGGCACGCCTACCGTAAAAAATCAAGGTTTCGTAATCCATATTTAACAAATTGGTTAGATTATCCCACCTATTTAAAGCCAATATATCGGCGTAATATACGCCGATATATTGCTTTATTTGTCGAAAAAACTTAAACACCCTACGGCTATTTCCGAGTCTTGCCCGTGCAATTGTCCTATTAAATGCTCGCCACGTCCTACAATTTGCGAAAGTGTTTTAATCAAAAGTTCAAAACTATTTGATGAGTTCATCATCTTTAAGTCTTTTAAAGATACATTATATTTATAGTCTAGTTGGTCGGCTTCCAGTTCGCCTGCTTTAATTGGATTTATAAGTTTTTGACTTAAACAATTTTTTTCTTCATTCCAATAAACAAGCCCACACATTACGGCACAAATAACTTTTTTTAGTGTCGGGTCGTTTTCAAAGTCTTTTGGTTCGGTTTGATTTTCGCAAATTTTAACGATGTCAATGCCCCCTAAATTGTCTTGTATTCTTGCCATTTCGTTTAATGCTGACTCTTTTTCCATAATTTTTTCAATTTTTTGTCTTTCCATTGTCTTAATTTCCTTTCTTTTAAATTTCTTCCTTGTAATATTTTTTTGCTGCTTGTTTTGCGTTCGCCAAGCCCATTTTTATTGCTTCCGTTACTTTGTCCGTCAAAAACTCAACAAGGATTTCTTTTGGTTCTTCCTCTGCTCTAACAAGATTAATAATGTCGTTTGCATAAATATTCGGGAACTCGACAAGCGTTTTCATCATATCTTCAAACGTCATTTTTATAACATTATTAAGAACCGAAGTTTCAACGACAGAGCCTTTATCTTTAGCAATCTTTAACTTTAAAAGTTCGCCCCTTAAACGTCGCTCGTCCAACTTGGCGTTTAATTCGTCAATCTGCAAGGTTAGTTGATGAGAATTTTTTTCAGTTTTTGTTGTTGCCGTTCCGTTTTTTTGTGCGTTTAAAATTTCTTTCCTTTTTTGGCAAAAGTCCTCGTTTAATTTCGTATCTATTAACTTGTCATTATTTACAATTATTTTCTTTTTTTGAATTAATTTATAAACCGAATTTACGCCACTATATCCGTACTCTTCGGCAAACTCTTTTATACTTAATAGCATTTAAACCTCGCTTTTATTTTCGCTAGGCTTCCAATCATACGCAAATCCGACGGCTGATTTTTTTCTTGTAATTGTTAAATAGCCTTTTGTTTTAAGTTCTTTTATAGTGCTTTTAATTGCTACTCGTCCGTCGGTTGCTAAGCCCATTAATAACTCTTGAGTTGGCGTTTCGTTTTCGGGCAAGTTTAAAAGTATAGCAAGTAAACCTTTTGCCTTTAATGATAGGTTATTATCAAACAAATAAAGCATTATTCTTCGCCCCCTTTCGCCCATTGTTTAAACGCTTCTACGTCGATGTATTGGCGTTTTTGTCCGATTGTTTTAATACATTTATCTTTAAAGCCTTTTTCATTGTGAAAAATCAACTGTCTTAAAGCGTTAACGGACGGATACATATAATAC
>CAVFCO010000049.1:0-12404 GCA_963620955.1 Alistipes senegalensis
GAATGTTCCAAGCAATTTTGCCATTAAGAGGTAAAATCTTGAACGTAGAAAAAGCAAGACTTGATAAAATCTATGCTAACAACGAAATTCAATCAATGGTTCAAGCATTCGGTGTAACAATCAGCAGAAACCCAGAAGAAGTTAGCATTGAAAAACTTAGATATCACAAAATTATCATCATGACCGATGCCGATGTTGACGGTGCTCACATCAGAACATTAATGCTTACATTCTTCTTCAGATATTGTAAACCATTAATTGAACAAGGTTATGTATACATCGCTCAACCACCTCTATACAAAATTACTCAAGGTAAAACAAGCGAATACTTATTCGATGAAAAAGCACTTGATAAAATGTTGAAAGAAAGAGGTATTAAAAACGTTGCATTAACTGATAAAAAATCAGCAAAAACTGTTCAAGGCGAAGAATTATTAAAACTTCTTTCAAATATGACTGCATACTACAATTCATTCAACAACCCTATTTTAGGAAGAATTCCTGCAGTTATGTTAAGAGGTATGGTTCGTGCAGATATTCAAGAAACAGATTTTGACGATCAAGCAAAAATGCAAGAACATTTCGATTACTTATCACACTATCTTGTAGACCACGCAGAAAACTACAATATTTCAGAAGCAAAAGACTACAAGTTAGAATTGAAATATAATGCAGAAAATGCTAAATATAATATCAAAATGATGTTATCAGACGACGATTTTGTATTAATCACTCCAAGCATTATTAAGAGTAACGAATACAAACGTCTAAAACAAGCATACCCTCTAATCAGAGAATACTTAATTGAAGAATCAAATGACTTGTCATTAGAAACAGATACAGAAACAACAGATATCAAATCATTTGACCAGTTGAGAAAAATCTTAGATGACAGAGGTTCTAAAGGTTTACAAATCCAAAGATTTAAAGGTTTAGGTGAAATGATGCCTCAACAACTTTGGGAAACAACAATGGACCCATCAACAAGAACATTGTTGAAAGTAAATCTTGAAGATGCAATGCTTTGCGACCAATTGTTTGATATCTTAATGGGTGATAAAGTAGAACCTCGTAGAGATTTCATTCAACAACACGCAGTATACGCAACTAACATCGACGCATAATACAATTTAAAATAATAAAGTAAAGGAAACTAACATGAAAAAAGAACTTATCTTCTTAGGACCACCAGCATGTGGAAAAGGTACTCAAACAAGCAAACTTGCAGAACACTTAAATTTTCCGCACGTTGACACAGGTTCATTATTAAGAGCAGCAGTAAAAAATAAAACTCCAGAAGGCATTACTGCAGAAGGCTACATGTCAAAAGGACAATTAGTTCCAGTTGAAGTTGTAGCAGCAATCATCAAAAGAAGATTGTCAGAACCTGATTGTGCTAACGGATACGTTTTAGACGGATTTCCAAGAAGTGTTGAACAAGCAGGCATGTTAGAAGAAATTAATAAAGAAGTTGATACAGGCGATGCTGAATTCAGAGCAGTATACTTTGATATCGACACAGAATTATTAATCGAAAGAATCGTAAACAGAAAATCTTGTCCAAAATGCGGAGAAATTTACAACATGAAATTCAAAGCACCAAAAGACGGAGTTCACTGCGACAAATGTGGCGAAGAATTAACACAAAGAAAAGACGACACAGAAGAAATCGCAAGAGCAAGATTTGAAACTTATTACAACGAAACAGCACCTTTAACAAAATATTATGAAGAAAAAGGTGTCTTGAGAAAAATCGATGCAAACGGTTCAATCGAAGAAGTTTGGGAACGTCTTTTAAAGGCAGTAACTGAATAAAAATTAATAAAGAGAGTCGACTCGGCTCTCTTTTAAAAATTAATAAGAAAGAAGGAAGCAAATGATTAACAGAAAATCAAGAGATGAAATAAAAAAAATGAAACACGCAGGACACATCGTTGCTCTTGTACACAAAGCAATGAAAGAAGCGGTAAAACCTGGGGTTAGCACAAAAGAACTTGATGATATCGCAATTGACGTTATCAAATCAAACAGAGCAGTTCCGACATTTTTAAATTATCAAGGTTTTCCAGCAAGCATTTGTACCTCAATTAACGAAAACGTAGTACACGGTATTCCGTCAGAAAAAACAATATTAAAAGAGGGCGATATTATTAGTATTGACGTTGGTGCGACTTACGGCGGACTTGTTGGCGACAGTGCTTGGACATATCCTGTTGGTGAAGTTTCTGACGAAGTAAAAAGATTGTTAAAAGTTACAGAAGAAGCATTGTATGCAGGTATTAAACAAATGCGTGCAGGAAATGTTCTTGATGATATTTCAAGTGCAATCGAAAAAGTTGCAGTAGACAACAAATGCGGACTTGTAAGACAATACGGCGGTCACGGAGTTGGACATGTAATGCACGAAGATCCATTTTTGTACAACTACAGTGTTGGCGACAAAACTTTAATTAAATCAGGATACGTAATCGCAATTGAACCTATGATAAACTTAGGTTGCGATGAAGTTGAAACTTTGGCTGACGGTTGGACAGTTCAAACCTTGGATAGAAAGCCATCTGCACACTTTGAACACACAGTTTTAGCAACTGACGGCGAACCTGAATTGATGACAATTATTCGTGAAGAATTCCTATAATAAAGAAAAATAAACTATATGCATGATTTGAAACTCGCAAAAATATAGTTAAATAGAATTGCAATAGAATATGGAGTAAAATCATGGATATTTTTGCAGTAGTAGGCTTATTTTTCGGTATAACATTCATTCTTGTTGGACAAGCAATGGAAGGTGGTAACATGGGGCAATTGCTTCAAGTTACAGCGGCATTCATCGTATTCGGTGGTACTGGTGGTGCTGTTATATTGAGTTTCCCTCCTGCAGTTCTAAAAAAAGCAATTATTCTTATTAAAGACGTATTTGTTCCACCAGTTGTGGATATGGATAAAATTATTAAAGAATTAGTAAAATTCGCACAAAAAGCACGTCGTGAGGGCTTAATTGTTCTTGAAAGAGAAGCAAGAGGTGCATCTGACCCTGTATTAAAAATGGGCTTGGAAGCAGTAGCCGACGGTGCTGACCCAACTTTGGTACAAAGCATGATGGAAAACCAAATTGGACAACAAGAACTTGAAGTTCACACTGCTGCAAGTGTTTTCGCATCTGCAGGTGGTTATTCTCCAACATTAGGTATCATCGGTGCGGTAATGGGTTTAATCCAAGTAATGCAGAACTTATCTGACCCATCAGCATTAGGTGCAGGTATTGCGGTTGCATTCGTTGCTACAATTTATGGTTTGTTCGCAGCAAACTTACTATTAATCCCTTTAGGAACACGTATTAAATTAAATTACGCAAAAGTATTTTTAGCAAAAGAATTAATGCTAGAGGGTGTTTTAGCAATCCAGGCGGGCGAATCTCCAGCATTAATTGAAAGAAAACTTCGTTCATTCATTATTGAACAAACAGGTGAAAAAGAAGAAGAAGAAGTATAGAAGATAAATTATGGCAAAAAAGAAACTTCCAGAAGAACATGAAAATTTAGAAAGATGGCTTGTTTCATACGGCGACTTTATTACGTTGCTTTTTGCCACATTCGTTGTGCTGTACGCATTATCACAAATTGATATCACAGAATTTGGAAAACTAGAAGACAGTATTAAAAAGGCTTTTAATGCTCCTAGTCTTTTAGAGGGTACAGATGCTATGCTTGACGGTAAAGATAGTATTTTAGATGCAAGTGCTGCAGATTCAGTAATTGCACCACTTATGCTTGAATATATTAGTCAAAAATATGAAGACCAATCATTTGAAGATATTAAAGAATCAATTGATACAATGAAAAAGAATGGAGATTTAGATGGAGTTGATGCCCAAATTACAGACAAAGGGCTATTAATTTCATTTAAAGACGATTTCTTATTCTATTCAGCATCTGCACAACTGACAGATAAAGCAATGAAAACTTTGGATAACATCGGTGTTTTAATTGGTGAAAAATTTGCTTTACACTATATCAGAGTTGAGGGTCACACAGATAGTCAACCTATCAACAGTTTCATGTATCCATCAAACTGGGAACTTTCAAGTGCCAGAGCAAGTTCAATTGTTAGATACTTAATCCAAAGATTTAAGTTTATGCCAAATATCTTCACAGCAGTTGGTTATAGCGATACAAGACCAATTGCAGACAATAAAACTCCTGAAAACAGAGCAAAAAACAGACGTGTAGAAATTTTAGTTCTTAAAAACAAATTCAAAGGCATGGAACACCCATCTGCAAGCATTTTAACTCAATCAAAGAAAACTCAAACTAGATTCCAAGATGAAAGAATGAGTACACTTCAAGATGTTACGGCAAGTTCTGATGCTTTAAAAAGACTAAAATCATCTCAAAAGAAAGCAATTGAAATCTCTGGAACAACCTCTGCGACTGACTTCTATGCAAAACCTGAATCAGACAAACCAAAAACTTTATCAATAAAAAATAAAACTCTTTACGAACAAACTCAAAAACCTGAGTTAACAGTTGAAAACCAAAACTTGGACGATACTTGGTTAAATCCAGTAAAGAACAACAAAATTTTACAAAAAGATATCAATAAACAATTTGATATGGTTGGACAATAATTATGGAATATTACGTAGGAATATCAATGGCTATGGCATCAACTACAGAAACTGGCGTTGCTGTGCTTGATAGTTTTGGCAAAATTATTCTTGTCGATAAATTATACACAATGAAAGATGTTCAATTCTTTCTAGATAACTTTTCATCGCTAAAACAATCTCATATTGCGATTTCTCTACCTTGGGACAACGCAATGTTAGAGGGTAAGTGGAGAATTTTATCTAAACCATATCAAATGGTAAGAACAAATGAACATTTGTTAAATAGAGATAATTGGACTCAAAGATATTCAACTCGTGGTTGTGATTATTTCAGAACTCTTTTTGCTCAAGGCATTGATATTTGCAGATTTGAACTGTATTTAACTCGTCAAAAACTAAGTTTAAGTTCATATTTCAAAGAACGTACCCCAGCAGACTGCAAATTTTTACAAAATGCTCTAAAAACAGAATATCAATTTGAAGATATTCCTCAAAATATGATGCCTATGGCTCAATTAGAAGCAATTGTTGGGGCTTTGATTATGCGAGAAAGAGCAAATAATCCAGAAAATATTAAAAAGATTTTTGAATTTAATGGACTTGATGTAATTAATATTGAAAATAAAATTGTAACAACTTTGTAAAGAGCATGCAAAAAACTAGCAATTTTTTATTATTAGGGGATTTTACATGATTGTAGTGTAAAAGTAGGAAGGGTAAAAATGTCTCCTAATAACATGATTAATCCTATTGGAATGGGATTTCCTAAAATGCCAATGCCAATTATGATGCCAGTTCAACCGGTTACAATTAAGATTGAAATCAATCCGCAACCAACTGCATCACAGGATACACAAAATAATTCAGTAATTTATGATGTTCCAAAAACATCTATTTTTGCTAATGCAAAAACTGACGAAAAAGAAGAAACAAAGAAATCAACAGAAAAACAAGTTGAAAATAGTAAAGCCGAAGCAAAAGCGGTAGAAACTAAAAACGAAGATAAAAAAGTTGAAAATACTATGGCTCAAATTCTTGCAGCACAAGCAGGAGTTCAAATGCCAAGCACTACAACTCAAGCAAAAGTTGCAGAAGTTGCACCAAAAGAAGATAAAGCAGAGGCTAAAAAAGAAGTAAAACGAAATAGACCAGAAATCGTTGCTCCGGAAACAGTAAAACCAGGCATTGATTTGAATGGTTTAATTTCAATTTTGACAAGCCCTGATTACGAAGAACAAGCAGATGCAATGGAAGCGATTTCAGAAGTTACAATGTATGCTCCTGAAAGAGCAGGTGAATTGCTTGATACAAAAGTTGTTGATAACTTATTAGACATTATGTCAAAAGATACATCTAAACTTCAAGGCAAAGATAAAGAATTAGCAGAAAGAAACAAAGAATATGCAATGTTTACAACTGCAACTTTACAAAAATTGCACGCAGATGAAGTTAAAAAAGTTGGTGACGTAACTGTTCCAACAGAAGATTTAATCGGTATGGCAGGTATTGTTAATAACTTAAAAACAAATCCGAATGCCAGTGTTAGAGAAGCAGCGGTTGCATCTTTAGGTTATGTAAATAACCCAAATTACAAAAAAGATATCGGTAAATTGATGCAAGAAGCCGCTCATGACCTAAATGCTAGTGTTAGGGCTCAAGCAAACAAACAATTAGGAAAAGCAATGAGTTTTGATGCTTAATAAAATTAAGATAGAGAAAAAGAGATAAGATTTACTTCTTATCTCTTTTTATTTGCACTTTTTTATCATCAGTCTGCTTTTTCTGTTCAGAATTTTGTTTAGGACTTGGCTTTTCAACCTCTTTTTTATTCAAAGAGTTTTCCTTTTGGGGAGTTTCTATCAAATCATCAATTTGACACGCACCACCTGTCAAAGAACAAGTTGCAAACGCAATATTAAAGGAAAAACACCAAATAAAAACTAGAAACAATGAAATCTTTTTCATACTACCTACTTAAATTAGACTATATAAGCAGTATAATTGATTTTTTGGGACAAAACATTAGAAAAAAGTAGTAAATTACTTAGACGAAAGAAGTGATTTTGCAAATTCTAATGCCGATTCAGAAGTTTCACCTGATGCAAGACTTGCAATTGCATAGACTTTTTCATCGTCATTCAAAACTTTAATGTTTACGGAAGTAACATCGCCTTGTTCTTTTTCAACCAAGAAATGTCTATCCGCTTTTGATGCGATAATTGCTTGGTGAGTAATAAGCAGAATTTGTCTAAATTTTGCAAGTTCAAATATTTCATCAGCGACACTTTGTGCGGCTTTGCCTGAAATTCCAGTATCAATTTCATCAAAAATTACGGTATCTATATCATCTGATTTTGCAAAAATAGTCTTGATTGCAAGCATAACTCTTGAAATTTCACCACCTGAGGCAGTTTTTGCTAATGGTGATAAGTCTTGAGATACGTTTGTTGAAATATAAAATTCTACGTCATCACAACCATTTTGGCACAATTCACATGGTTGAATTCTAATTTCGAAGCGGGATTTCGCAAGTTCAAGTTTTTCAAGTTCATCTTCTATTAAACTTGAAAGAACTGATGCGTAATTTTTTCTGTTTTCTGAAATTTCATTTGCCAAAATTGTCAATTCTTTATGAGTTTTTTCAATTTTTTCTTCTAATTCTTCCACAAAAGATGTCGAAAGTTCTATATTTTTAAGTTCTTCTGACAATTTATCATAAGTATTCAAAACTTCTTCCAAACTTGCACCGTATTTGCGTTTCAACTTGTCGAACAAATACAAACGTTCTTGAATAAAATTCAATCTTTCAGGGTCATCTGAAATTGATTGAGAATAATCCCTCAAACTTGAAGACAAATCTCGTGCGAGTTCTGTAAGTTCAATTGCTGAAGATTCAAAGTTTTCCAAGGTATTATCCATATTTACGGCTTTTGAAATATCTGATTTAATTTGCAAAAGAGCATCTATAATTGAATTATTATCACCGTTCAAAGCCCAGTATGCACCTTGAGTTAACTCTTTTAATTTTTCTGCATTTTCAAGCACATTTAACTCATTTTGCAAACTTTCTTCTTCATTAATATCTTCAATTTGGGCTTCTTCAATTTCATTTATTTGAAATTTCAAAAAATCAATTTGAGATTCCGTTGCGTTTGCTGAGTTTTTTGCATTTTCCAATGCTCTTTGTAATGTTTGATATTCAGAAAATAACTTTCTATATTGTTCTAATTTATCACCATAAACGTCTTTTGCATAATTATCCAAAAGCAAAATGTGTGATTTTTGTTGCAAAAATGCGTAAGTTTGATGTTGAGAATGAATATCTAAAAAGATTTCTTTCAAGTCTTTCACAAAATTTTGGTTAACCAAAGTGCCATTTACACGAGTTCTTGAAGAATTTGAAGTGATTTCTCGAACAAGGACAATTTCATCATCATAATCAATTCCGTTTTCTTCAAAAATTCCTTTTAAATCAGATTTTTTTGATGAAATAAATAACTCGATTACGGCTTTATCTGCACCATTTTTGATAACATCACTAGAAGCCTTTGCCCCAAAAGCAATGTCTATGGCATTAATCAAAATACTTTTACCAGCACCAGTTTCACCAGTAATAACGTTTAATCCCTCGTCGAAATCAACCGTTAATTCGTCAATTAATATATAATTTTTTACGTGAATTGATTTAATCATAGGCTTTTTGGAGATACCCCCCAATTCAACTTATCACGTAAAACTGAATAAAATCCCTCATCTTGCAACAATACTAAATGAGCAGTATTTTTTGATTTTTGAATAACAATATTTTTATCAGTTTCAACGGAATCCGCACCGTCAATAACTAAATTAAAACCTTTGACATCATCTTCTGCTGACGTAATCGTAATTTTTTCACTAGATGGAACTACAATAGGTCTTGCAGTAAGTGTATGAGGACAAATTGGAACGATTACAAATGCCTCTAAGTTCGGATACAAGACAGGTCCACCGGCTGAAAGTCCGTAAGCAGTTGAACCTGTTGGAGTTGAAACAATCAAACCGTCTGCAATATAATCACAAACAAATTTATCATTAATTTTCAACATAAATTTTGCAGAGCGAGTATTTGAAAGCCCTTTTACTACAAAATCATTCAATGCAGTATGGTCAGAACATTCTAGCATTATACGTTTTTCGACAAAATAATTTTTATTATAAATTCTATCAACAGCAGGAATTACATTGTTGGAATTTACTTGAGATAAAAAGCCCAAACGTCCTAAATTAATACCGATAACTGGTGTTTGCGACATTGCATAAAATTTTGCAACATGAAGAATCGTTCCATCGCCACCAACGGCAAAAACGAAATCAAATCCATATTTCATTTCATTGATTTCCATAACTTCAGGATTTGCACCCTTGTCAATCAAGGTTTGTTCTAAAGTTTGCAAGACAGGATAAGGGTTTTTAACCCCTTTGTTGAAAACTACTGCTATTTTTTTTGTATTAAAATCAACTCCTACCATAAAGATTACCTTTACTATTTGCCAAACACTGGTGGCGGTTGAATATACAATGGAGTTAATTTTCTCCAATCGCCAGCATCTTCTTCAAATTTTTCTGTCGCAATTTCTATTAAAATTTCCGCTAAATTATGTTCAATTTGAGTATATGATGTAATGTCATTTGTTATTTCAGAGAAAATTTTATACATACTATCGTCGCAAATTACATAATAATCATCATTTTTGACAATTTCTTTGACATCGTCTATCGCAATTGCACCTAAAATTTCTTCGTCCCAAACATAAGCCATATTCTTTCTAGCATCAAGCAAAACTAAAGTTTTTTTACCAGTTTTTTTAACTCTTGAAAGAATTTCTAATGAAGAAACTCCAATTGTTTTTAGGTTTAACTGTTGAGCCATAACTCTTGCAACGGTTGTACATGCTCTGATTCCAGTAAAACTTCCAGGACCTAAGTTTGTCGCAATCGCAGTCAAATCTTGCGGAGTTAAGTTATTTTCTTTCAAAATTTTTGCAATTGTTGAAATCAAATATGCTGAATGGTAAGTTTTATCCTTGTTTGCGATAATTCTAGTATCTATAACTTTTCCATTATCAGCCAAACCAACGTATGTTTTATCAAGGCAAGTGTCAAAAGTTAGTAACATTTTTGCAACTCCTCAAGAATTTTGTCTTCTTTTTCGCCAAACGATTTAAACGAATATTTTCTGTTATCATCGTCCTCGTAAGTTACATTTATTTCAATTCTGTTAAAAGGAATTTCTTCCTGTGAAAATTCTGCCCATTCTACAAAAGTAAGAATTTTGCCCTCAGAATATTCTCTCAATTCATCGCAAATTGTTTTAACACCAACATTTTCAAGACGATATAAATCAAAATGATAAACTGGAATTTTACCAGTATGGTATTCATTCAAAATAACAAAACTCGGACTTGTAACATGTTCTTCGATACCCAATTTTTCTGCAACAAGTTTCACAAATGCAGTCTTTCCTGCACCAATTTCACCAAAAAGACTAATAAAACAACCGTTTTCTAGCAATGGGGCAATTTTTTCAGCCAAAATTGAAGTATCTTCTAAAGATTTACATGTAACTTCAAATGAATACATTTTATCCTCTGTTAATAATAACCTTATTTCTACCGTGTTCTTTCGCAAAGTACAAGGCTTTATCGGCTTTAGTGTACAATTGTTGAGGTTCATCGCCTTCTTGATATTGATATACACCTACGCTGATTGTAACTTGAATTTCGCTAATCTTAGCATCTTTAACACCAGTCAAATCAACGTGTCTTGCTTCAACAGCACTTCTCAAACGTTGAGCAACACTTCCGGCTTCTTCAAGTTTTGTGTAAGGCAATAATATTGCAAATTCTTCACCACCATATCTTGATGGAATATCAGATTCTCTTAAACTTGATTTAATAATTTCTGCAACGTTTTTCAAAACTTCATCACCAACTGCGTGTCCGTAGTTATCGTTAACCTTTTTGAAGAAGTCAATATCAAGCATTATCGCACAAAGTGGACGTTGTTGACGTTTTGCTGCTGCAACTTCTTGTTTCAAACGAACTTCAAATTGACGACGGTTATTCAAACCTGTCAATGCATCTAATGTTGCGTGTTGTAAGACTTCTGCATACATATTTGCACGTTGAATTGTGATTGAAGATTGTTTTGTAAGTTGGTCGATATAGTCAATTTCGCGTTGAGAAAGTTTATCAACATGGCTGTGAGCAACGATACAACCCAAGATTGAAGAATCGGCTGCAACCAATGGGAACAAACCAATTTTGTTATCGTCTGCCAACACATATTGAGTATCAGCATTTACATCTTTAACCATATCTAAAATTTTTGTATCACGACAAGCCATCGGCCATACTAAATTGAACTCGCCATTTTGTTTCAAGAAAATATAAATCAAATGGTCAGAAATAAATTTGTCAATCATTTCACCAATCAATGGAATGATATAGTTCAAGTCGTATTGAGTTTCGATAATTTTTGCAATGTTCTTCATTGATTCGTGGAAATCAATGTTGGCTTGCATCTTATCGGCTAAAACTTTGTTTTGGATTTTCAACGAAATTTGGTAAGCGGCAATAATCAATGCTTTAAAGAAGTCGATTGTCAAAATATCAGACATTGTCAAATTGATAATAAGTTCAATCAAACCATAAGGAGTATCACCACGCATCAATGGGAATAAAATCGTATTCTTACGAGTGCTAATATATTTGTTGATATCCCAGAAATCTTTGATATTAATACTATTATCGTTAATCAAAAAGTCATCATATTTTGAATTTTTAACAACTCTATAAAGTTTTTCAACGTAATCTTTATCGTGAATTTCGTCAATTACAATCCAACTTTTTGTATAATCTCTAAGAGTTTGAGTGTTTTCATCAAAAATATAAATGTTTAAATTTTCAAGTTTAATAATACTTCTGAAAGATTCAGAAAGTGCCTCAATAATATCTGCCGGATCTGAATTTTGTGTCAAACCGATAGAAACTTGAGATAAAAAATTTAATTCTTTCGAGTTTACATTATCCTCAAATGCTTCACTCATAACTGCCCTTTCCGTCTATTCAAAAAAACTATCAATATCGTTTACACTTAATGACAATTCTCTTAATTCGTCATGTATTCTTTCTATATTGTCTACCGAAACATTCAAATTTTCAAGTAAATCTAAAGGAATGTTATCATAATTTAAGTTTTCGTTACTCATTATTGAATCAACTATCAAATTTGCAAGATAAACAATAGAACATTCTTTTTTAAATTTGAAACTATCAAGCGGATTATGATGATATGTGATTATGTCGCAGAAAATTTCTGGTAAATTCCAAGAATAAGCAACAATATTCGCTATTTCACAATGGTTTAAACCACAGATTTTTTCTTCAACTTTCATCATTTCAATATCAGAAAGATTTTCATGTTTGCAAACTTGTGAGTAATTTTGCCAATCATATTGAGCCAAAATAATTTTGCCGATATCGTGCAAAAATGCTGCAGCAAAAATATCTTCTTTAAAATTAGAGTCTACAAATTTGGACAACATTCTTGCCCCAGATGCAACTAACAAAGAATGTTTCCAGAACTCTTTGTAGTTGAAAGTTTGGTTATTTTTAACCGCAAACATTTTATAAATACTTGCAGATAAAATAACACCTTTTATCGTTGTAAAACCTAAAATCGCAATCGCCTGTTGAATTGTAGAAATTTGTTTTGGAAATCCGTAATATGCAGAGTTAACAAGTTTCAAAAC
>CAVFCO010000050.1:0-7849 GCA_963620955.1 Alistipes senegalensis
CCTATATACTATACAAATACTCTCTTAATACTAATGCACTCATTATATCATAATTCTTAGATTTCTCTAATAATGTTTTGTGCATCTTATTTGAACCTTTTATATACAAAACCCCGTCAAGGATTGCAATTTTTTTTGCATTTACGTTCTGTGTTTCTATTGTTAAAATAGCATCCTCAAATTGAGCATTTTGATGCCCTCCAAAGTCTGTTAAAAATTTTGCTTCACCTATGATATATTTACCATTAAATCTAGCAACAAAATCTAATCCCTTGTTTCTCGTATAATTAAGTTTTTCGGAACACCACTTTTTCATTTCAGAATCACTTGCACTAAGAATAGCATTTTCACTTGACGCAGAAAACTCTGACAGAGAAACTGGCATAATACCTAAAGATCCTGAATTAATCCAATGTTTAAAAAACGGTCCCATTTGACGATTTGTTTCTTTTGGCTCAGTACATTTTTCATAAATTTTATTTAATCCCATTTCATATAAACGACCGGCTAAACGATTTATTGTCTGAGGATTTTTTTCAATTGAATTTTTATCTCTTTTTAGATAAGCAACATATGAATCTTTTATCGGAAACAAATCACACTTCAATAATTTTTTAACTAAATTTATATTGTCTCTTTCATTAAAACTTTTTTCTATTTCAAACCAACAAGACTTGTCAATATCTCTAATTCCTTCAGGAATTGTAGGATAAACCTTAAACAAATCATCTAAATAATTTCTTTGATTTGCATATTCAATACTTAAACTTGTCCAATAATTCATAAAATACCTCAAAGACATTGTAACATAAAGATATTTTCCAATATGTATTTTAATTTGTTTTTTATTAACAACTAACTTTTGGTAATTCGTTTTTAACCAATTGATTTAGTAATTGGTTAAATGTAGATTTGTTTTTATTTAGCCAAGAATTAAATTCTTTGTCATCTTTCATTGAAGCAGTAATGTGGTCATTCAATAATGAAACCATTTCATTTTGGCTCATATTTTCTAACTTACCACTATTCTTTGCAACGGCTAAATATGTCATTGCCTCTGATACTACAGACATTGAACTTACTAATTCTTCTTGAGTTAATCCTATTCCGTTATCAGATTTTTTAAGTCCTGTCATTGTTTTTACAACTGAGTCTGTAAGTTCTTCAACAGCATAAGCAGGAAGTTTTACACCCTCTTTACTGATGATTTCTTTTACAACAAAGTTCTTTAACGCAGAACCGATACTATTAGACGTTGTTTTTCCACCAAGGATTTTTGAAGCAACTCCACCTGCATACTCATTTACGATAATTCTATTTACAATACCGCTAATACCGCTTAAAACTGCGTTTACACCAACTAATTTGTAATCAATGTCATTGTCTACTTTTTTAGTTTTAGCATCTGCAATATCCATTGCTACAGATTTTCCAGCACTGTAAACGCAACTTGCCCAAACAGCCCCAGGTCCTAATGTGTTAAGAACAACGTTAGTTACGAATTTAACACAAGCAGCACCAGCTTTTTGAGATGCATTGTATTTATCTACTCTTGCGATAATGTCATTTTTTGTACCAAATGCTTTTTCGTAAGATTTGTCGCAATCTTCCTTGATTTGTGATAGAGATTGACCTTTTAAACTCTTTTGAGCAGAGTTTTTAGAGGTTTCAACAATAACGTTTGACAAGTAACCATATACTTTGTATTTGTCTTCTTTGCTTGCTTTTTCGGGGTCTAAACCATTTGCAGATAAAACTTTGTCTAAGACTTTTTTATCACCTAAAACTTCAACTAAAGAATTTTCCATATTTTCAAAAATTTCTTCTTTAGAAGTATAATGGTTATAATAAGGAACACTGCCTGTTACGGCGTATGGATTGGTTTTATTTTCGTTTAAATCACCTAATTTACCTGATAATTTGTTAAAAGTTTTTATATTTTCAGATAATTTTTCATCGGTGTATTTTGCGATACAATCAAGAGTTAAGGCAGTTTCAAATTGTTTTGCTTTTTTGCCATAACGAACGATATTTGAGTGGTCATACTCAACCTCAAAAATTTCTTTAAATTTATCATTAAAGGAATCTGATTTTATAGATTGGTTTAGAGCAGAAACATTATCTTTGTAAGTGCCAATGTCTGCTTGTACAAGAACGGCTCTGTTTTTTGAATTCCAAATAATACTGATTGCATCAGCGGTTTTACCAGACCAACCCTCAGTTGCTAATTGGTGGTCTAAAGAGGCTTGAGCAGTTTGTGCAGTTTGGCTTAAATCATCTGTGAGTTTTTTATATTCTTTTAATCTATTGGCTTTTCCTGTGAAAGAGATTGGGCAAGATACTGCATTAGAACGCACGAAAACATCAGGTTTTTGACCTAATTTCGCATAGCCCAAAGCACTGATGTTATTATTTTGAATTGTTTTAGCAGGCTTAATGTTACTTAAGCCTAATAAATTAATCACAGTATTCCTTTATTTTAAAAGCCAATCTAAATAAATAAACAGTTCCAACCTCAATAAATTGCCAAGTTTCAGATAAATATGTATAAATTTTAACAAAATGTGAATTTTATGGTTGACTGAGAGTGGCTATCAAGTGTTAAAATTTTATTATACAAAAATGGAGGAAAAATGAAAAACAAAATATTAATCTCGGTATTAACACTTTTAATTATAGGAGTAAACAATATGGCAAATGCTTTAGAACAAAATTATTCAGAAGTTTTTAACAAAGTTAACTCACCTCAAGATGTCAAAACTCTTTCTTACGATGAAATGGACGTTCTTGCAGGCGACATCAGAAAAGCAATCATCAACAAAGTTGATACTATCGGCGGACACTTAGGACCAGATTTAGGTATCGTAGAAGCAACAATTGCTATGCACTACGTTTTTGATTCACCAAAAGATAAATTTATTTTTGACGTATCACACCAAATCTATCCACACAAAATTCTTACTGGTAGAAAAGATGCTTTTGTAAATCCACTTAATCACCCTGAAATTTCAGGTTATTCAAACCCAAAAGAAAGCAAACACGATAACTTTATCTTAGGACACACTTCAACTTCTCTTAGTCTTTCAACAGGCATGGCAAAAGCAAGAGATTTGAAAGGTGAAAACTATAACATCGTTGCACTCATCGGTGACGGTTCATTATCAGGTGGTGAAGCACTTGAGGGCTTAAGCAATGCGGCAGTTTTAAATTCAAATATGATTATCGTTGTTAATGACAACGTTATGTCTATCGCACCAGTTGAGGGCGGTATTTACAACAGCCTTGCAAAACTAAGAGAAACTAATGGCGAAGCACAAGATAACATCTTCAAATCAATGGGATTTGATTATTATTACGTTGAAGAAGGTAACAACGTAGAAAAATTGATTGAAGTATTCAACAAAGTTAAAGATACAGAAAAACCTACAGTTGTTCACATTCACACATTAAAAGGTAAAGGATATGAACCTGCAGTTGCAGATAAAGAAACTTACCACTGGCAAATGCCTAATTTCGTTGAAAATTATGGCAAATCTCAACCTGCAGTTGAAACATACACATCAATTACAAATGATTATTTAGTAGATAAAGTTCAAAAAGATAACTCTGTAATCGTTGTATCTGCTGCAACTCCAGGGGCAACAGGCTTAACAAAAGACGTAAGAGATAAATTAGGCAAAAACTACACAGATGTTGGTATTGCAGAACAACACGCAGTAGGCTATGTTTCAGGCTTGGCTGCAAACGGTGCAAAACCAGTATTTGAAGTTCTAAGTTCTTTCATTCAAAGAAGTTACGACCAATTATCTCAAGATTTTGCAATCAATAATGCACATGCAACAATCCTTGTATTCTGGGGTGGAATTTCACCTGCTGATGTAACTCACTTACAAGTATTTGATATTCCACTAATCAGCAATATTCCAAATATTGTTTATCTTGCACCAACAAACAAAGAGGAATACCTTGCAATGCTTGATTGGTCTGTAGAACAAAATAAATATCCTGTTGCAATCAGAGTTCCTATGTCAGAATTAACATCAACTGGTGTTGCAGACAAAACAAATTATGCAAAATTAAACAAATTCAAAATCACTGATAAAGGTGAACAAGTTGCAATCATTGGTGTTGGTAACTTCTATGACTTAGGAAAACAAGTTCAAGAAAAATTAGAACAAGAAACAGGTGTCAAAGCAACATTGATTAACCCTGTATATTTAACAGGTGTTGACGAAAAAGCCTTAAACGACTTAAAGAAAAACCACTCATTAGTAATTACTCTTGAAGACGGTGTTCTTGACGGTGGTTATGGCGAAAAAATCTCAAGATTTTATAGTAATTCAGAAATGAAAGTTCTAAACTTCGGTGCAAAAAAGGAATTCACAGATAGAACTCCAATGGACGAATTAAACAAACGTTACCACTTAACTCCAGAGTTAATCGTGGAAGATATCAAGGCTAATTTATAATAGGGTTTTAAAATGAAGAAAATTTTATTAATCACAATTCCAATATTAGTAATAATTTCAGTAATTCTATATTTTGCGTTGGCAAACAACAATGTAGAAGCACAAACGAATGGAGGTCTTATGGACAAAAAAGTATTAATCGCATATTTTTCTTGGAGTGGAAACACAAAACATATCGCAGAAGAAATTCACAATCAAGTTGGCGGAGATATGTTCAGAATTGAAACAGCAACTCCATATCCAAGTGATTATAACGAAACCGCTTATGGTGTAGCAAAAAAACAACATGATGAAAACATTTTCCCTGAATTGAAAGATAATGGAGATGTTTCAAACTATGATGTAATTTTTGTTGGAACACCTGTTTGGTGGTACACAATGGCACCTGCAGTTAAAACTTTCCTAAAAGAAAATAACTTTGAGGGAAAAACTATCGTTCCGTTTGTAACTCACGGCGGTGGCAGAGGATACCAAATTCCAAGCGATATGGAAAAAATAGCAAAAGGTGCTACAGTTGTTAAAAATCAACTTGTCGTTTACGGCAAAGGAGATTCTCAAACAAAAACAGAAATCGGTAATTGGTTACAAGAAATAAATCTTAAATAGCCTAGAGAAAAGGGAGTTAATTAAAATTAATTCCCTTTTACTTTTTATGCTATTATTTTGCTAGAGGAATATATATGGCAGTTAAAGAATTAACACACGGAAAGCCTTTAAATCTTATATTAGCATTTATGCTACCTATATTTATTGGTAACATATTTCAGCAAATGTATAACCTTGCAGACGCAATTATTGTTGGAAGATATTTGGGTGTACAAGCACTTGCTGCGGTAGGTTGTACGGCATCTTTAATATTTTTTATAATTAGTTTTATTTTTGCATCAACTCAAGGGTTTACAGTCGTTTTGGCTCAAAGATTTGGGGCAAGAGATTATGATATGGTAAGAAAATCTTTTACCACATCATTTGTACTTTCTGGTGGGTTAATGATTATTATGACGGCTCTTTCAGTACCATTTACTTACCAACTTTTACAACTTTTAAGAACTCCCTCTGATATTATTTCTATGGCAAATACATACTTATTTATAATGTTTATAGGTATTTTTGCGACAGTTTTTTATAACTTGTCATCAAACGTAATCAGAGCCTTAGGCGATAGTAAAACCCCTTTATATTTTTTGATTTTTTCATCAATTTTGAATATCATTTTAGCCTTTTTATTTGTAACTAAGTTTAAAATGGGTATCGCAGGTGCAGGTTGGGCAACAGTTTTAGCACAATTGATTGCGACCATTTTGTGTATGACTTTTATGTTTTGGAAATTTCCTATTTTGCACTTAAAAAAGAGCGATTGGAAACTAAATAAAAATTTCATCATGGAGCATTTGAGAATAGGTATTCCAATGGGATTTCAAATGTCAGTTTTGACAATTGGTATAATTATTCTTCAATACGTATTGAACGGATTGGGTTCTGATGCGGTTGCGGCATACACATCAGCAATGAGAGTTGAGCAAATATTTGGACAAGCACTTGTTGCGTTAGGTGCGACAATGGCAACATTTACTGCTCAAAACTTTGGTGCAGGAAAAATGGGTAGGATTAAACAAGGAACAAAGTGTGCAGTTACAATTGGTATTTCAATTTGCGTATTTACATTCGTTGTTTTATTATTCTTTGCCGAAAACATCGTTTCAATATTTATGAGCGAACATAACGAAAACATTATCTCAATGGGTGCGTTGTATTTACACGTAATAATGGTATTTATGATTTTCCTTGCAATACTATTGATTTTCAGAAACATTCTTCAAGGAATGGGGCAAGCGATTGCACCGTTGATGTCAGGTGTTGCAGAATTAATATTGAGAGGTGCTTGTGCGTTAATTTTAGGACACTTCTTTGGATTTTTGGGTATTTGTTTTGCAACTCCAGCGGCGTGGATTGGTGCAGCAATTGTATTATTTACAGGGTATAAAATTAGCCTTATAAAACGATTAAAAGCCTTGAGAAAATAATAATTTTTGCTATAATCCTTATTATAAAAAGGGTATGAAAAAATGAAATTCGGTATAGAAATAATGATAATTGAATTAATCGGGATTATTGCTTTTGCAATATCTGGTGCAATTGTCGGAATTAAAAAGAGATTTGATATTTTCGGAATAATAGTTCTTGGCGTAATTACTGCCGTTGGCGGTGGTGCGTTGCGTGATATTATGCTTGGATACTTACCTCCAGCAATGTTTAGAAACTCTATTTATGTTTTAGTTGCGTTTTTAACTTCTATTATTGCGTTTGGACTTGCAACTGTTGCCAGATTAAAATTCAAAAAGAATAAACAATTTTTTATGGATATGGTGAATTTTTTCGATGCTATCGGCTTGGGAGTTTTTGCCGTAACAGGAACAAATTCAGCGATTGTTTTAGGATTTTCTCAAAATGCCTTTTTAGCAATATTTGTCGGTGTAATTACAGGTATTGGCGGTGGAATGTTGAGAGATATTTTGGCAGGAAAAATTCCATTCGTGCTATATAAAGACATATACGCATCTGCAGCGATTGTGGGGGCTGTAATTTATTATTATATGTATACTTTTAAATTTAACCCAATGTTGGCAGTAACTTCAGCAATCGTAATCACAATTTTGATAAGACTTTTGGCAACATACTACCACTTGAGCCTACCAAGAATTCCAAAACTAAAATTTGAAGACAATGACGATTTAGAAAAGTAATGTAATAATCTTTTATGAAATATAAAACATCAAAAAAAATATTTATTTTAGCACCAATATTGTTAATATTGATACTTAGTGAAATTATATTAACACAATATAGAGAGGTTATTGTAATCTCATCTATACTCGGATTTGGACTTGCTTTTATGTCCTATTCTACGCATTTAATAATGGATAGAACACAAAACTCATTCAAAATAATAAACTCATATTTAGATGGATTATTTATAGAACAAATTAAATTTTTCAATTTGGATAAATATAAAAGTTGTACAGTTTCTCAAAGAAAATCAAGCCGAAATAAAAATGAAAACCTAACAGATGAGCCTACTCAATATGACGATGAGTTCTATTTACGCATTTTTACAGAAAATGGAATTATAGAACCTTTTAGAGGCAGTTCTAAAAAAGAACAAATAAAAATGTTTGAAAACAAAATCAATGTTTTTTTTAGGTTTAACGAAAACAAATTAATTCTATCTGAAGATTATATGAAAATTGTCAGAATTATTGGGTATAGTTTAATAATGATTTCAACTTGTTTTGGATTAATGAAAACAATTTTATTCTTTATTTAAGGTCTTTTTCATTGAATTTAAGATGATATCTCTTGCTTTTATTGCATCTTCTTTT
>CAVFCO010000051.1:0-11866 GCA_963620955.1 Alistipes senegalensis
ATATGAATGACGAGGATAGAGGTACTGTTTGGGAAGAAAGTATTATTTACTGTCCGTCAGATGTTCAAATTATCGCACTTTCTGCTACAGTTGCAAATTGCGACCAATTAACAGATTGGATTAATTCTGTTCACCCAACCTGTGAACTTGTAAACACTGATTTCAGACCTGTTCCGTTGAGATTTTATTACTATGATTCATCTCAACCTTACAAATTGTTACCACTTCTAACTCCATCGGGTGCTTTGAATAACAAAATTAAACCTGAACCAAAACCTTGGGGCAGAAATCGAAACAAAAAGACTCAAAGTCCAGTTAGAAATGTTGTTAGGAATTTGGCAGAACAAGACATGCTTCCTGCGATTTATTTCACATTCTCTCGTAAAAAATGTGATGAACAAATGGAAAAATGTGCAAATTTATGCCTTGTAACAAAAGAAGAACAAGAAAAAATAAGAGAAATTGTAGACGAATATATCGCAGAAAACCCATATTTGGCAAAGAATAAACACTTGGAATTTTTGCTATGTGGTGTTGCATCCCACCATGCCGGATTACTTCCAGGGTGGAAAGTTTTAGTTGAAAAACTATTCCAACAAGGACTTATCAAAGTCGTATTTGCAACAGAAACTCTTGCTGCGGGGATTAACATGCCGGCTCGTTCAACTGTAATCAGTTCGATATCTAAACGTACTGATAGCGGTCATAGAATGCTTACAGCAAGTGAATTTTTGCAAATGTCTGGTCGTGCAGGTCGTCGTGGTATGGACGAAATTGGTTACGTAACAATTGTTGGAACTCCTCATCAAACTCCACAAGATGTTGCAGATTTAGTACTTTCACCTGCAAATGCTTTGGAAAGTCGTTTTTCACCTCGCTATTCAATGGTCTTAAACTTGTTGCAACGTTTTGATTTAGACTCTGCAAAACAACTTATTTTGAAAAGTTTTGGATATTTTTCATCTAATACCAGACTTGCACCACTACTATTGCAACGTGAAATGAATCAAAAAACAATTGATGAATTAAATTCTTTCAAATGCTATTGTGGACTTACGAATAAAGATTTACAAGATTATATCAAATTAAAAAATGTTTTTGTTGCAAATAGACAAACATGTAAAACTGTAAGAAAACAGGAAAAACATAAAAATCGTCCACTACCACCAGATTTCTTGGCTTTTGAAAAAGCGACAAAAGACATGCTTCATCAAATGCATGAATATAATTGTGATACTTGCAAATTGTATAAAAAACATACTAAAGATATTGAAGTTCTTGAGAGATATCAAACAAAACAACGCAAATTAGAAAAAGATATTGAAATTCAAAAAGATGTTTTCTGGAATAATTTCTTAAACCACAGAGGTGCTTTGATTGATTTGGGTTACTTAAAAGATGATTACCCAACAGAAAAAGGCATGACTGTTTCTCAAATCAGAGCAGAAAATGAATTATATTATGCAGAAATTATCTTCTCAAACGTCCTTGAGGGGCTTTCTCCTGCTGAATTGGCTGCGGTTATTTGCTCAATTACTACAGAAGATATGAGATATGATAATTATGCGACAATTCCTCTATCTCCAAAAGTTCGTAAAACTTTGAATTTAATAAGAAACATTAGAAAAAAAGTCGATAAAGTTCAAAAGAACAATAACGTTGATGAGCCAATGTACATCAATTCGTTCTATGCACCACTAATTGAAATGTGGGTTAACGGTACAGAATGGCAATCAATTATTGATGAAGTTGATATCGGCGAGGGCGATATTGTTAGAATATTTAAACGCACAGTCGATGTGTTAAGACAATTATGCACAATTGACAATATTCCTGATTGGCTTGTATTTACTGCAAGAGAAGCGATTGACGCAATTCAAAAAGAACCGATTGACGTTGATTAATTGTTAACAATTGTAACGAAGATTTCTTTAAACTAGCAATTTTTTTAATTCCGAATACTTTACGTAAGTGTGTTAGTGAAATAAAGGAAGTTTAGTTAATTATGGCAATCAATCCTATTGGTGCTCAACCTAAAATGGCTCAACCTCAATTTACAGGGGCTGTAGATACAGTTTTGGGTAGTAAAGCATTCGAAAAAGTAGCAGAATTTGCTGGTAAAAACTCTGCAACATTCAATGCTGCATCATCTTTAATCATGGCAGGTGTTTTGCGTCCTGCAGCAATTATGGCATTACCAGCAAAAAATGAACAAGAACAAAAGAACAAAGGCAACGCAGCAGCACACGCTATTGCATCAGCCGTAATTGGTTTTGCAATCACATCAGTTGTAATGAAACCAATCTCAGCAGGTTTAGGAAAAGTAATGGGTGATACAGAAAAATATCTACCTAAATTACACGAAAAAATGAAACAAAACCCAGCATTCGAAAAGAATGTAAACAAAGTATTATCATTCGGTCCTGATATTATCTTAGCAGTACCAAGAGCATTGTTAACATCAAAATTATCACACGTAGTTGGTGATGTATTGTTTAACAAAAAAGGTAAAAAACAAGAAGTAGCAGCACCTGTAGCAAATGCTCAAGTTGCTCAAGCACAACAAGTTTCTGAACGTCCTGTATTGGATAACTTCAAAGGAGGTAATAAATAATGAACGTACAATCAATCGGTGCAGTTACTCCTCAAAAAGTTCAACCTCAATTTACAGGTGGTTTAGTTGATGCAATCGCTAATGGTTACAGCAAAATTGGTAATTCAGATGCTTTTGTAAAAGGAATGGAAAAAATCGGCAACAGCAAAAACTTAATGACTAACTTGTCTACTGCAAGTTCTGCTGTTACAACAGGTTTATACATCTACAAAAACTTAACAGATGAAAAGAAATCTAAAAACGAAAAAATTACAGCAGCATTAAACCAAGCATTAACATTTGGTATCTCAACTGCTTTAACTTACACAGTAGTTGGTGCATTAAAAGGCACAACAAACAAATTGGCTAACAGATTTGGCGAATTGATGACTGCTAAAGGCGGTAAAACAGCAAAAGAAATGGAAGCATTAAAAACTGGTGCTAAGAACGCAATCGACTTAGTTGTATGTTCTTCAATCAACAGATTCATCACTCCAGTTGCTGTAACTCCAGTTGCTAACAAATTAGGTGTTAAAGTTTGCAACTACTTAGACAAAAAAGATGCTGAAAAAGCAGCAAAATTACAAGCAAACGCTTAATTGAACGAATAAAAATTTCACTAATATAAAAAGACCTGTTTTTAACGGGTCTTTTTTTATGCTTTAAAATTGTTATGTTTTGGAGAATTATCTAATGATAATTCCATTCTTTTGACAATATCTTCTTAATTCAGTGTTTGCTGTCATTACAGAACTTACTAACAAGCCATTTTGTAGACTTTGTGCAAGGTTAACGGCTTTATCATACATTTTGAATGCACTAACGGCATAATCTCTTTGTGAATCAGATTTGATCGATGATAATTCTTGCAAGTATTTTCCGTATAAGAAATACAATTCTGATAGAATATCCAACAAATCAAATTGTCTTGCAATACCAATTGCACTTTCGATATATGCTTTTGCTGAATCATAGTCTTGTAATGCCAAGTATGCTTCACCAATAATTTTGTTGAATTGAGTGATGAAGTAGAAGTTTTGGATTTTTGGACTTTGTGCGATATCCAATGCTTTAAGCGAATATTCAAGCGATTTTTCTGCCCCTGCAGTAAGAAGTGTAACTTCTGAAATAAAGTACCAAGAAATAAGAACTCCAAGAGCATTCTTTTCGTTTGCAAAGTGAGAAACTTGTTCTGAATAAATTGCAAGTGCTTGTTTGAATTTGCCTTTTTCTTTTAGGACTTTACCTAATAACAATTTCAAGATATTTTTGCTGAATAAATAATTATTGTTGTTTACGAAAGTTACAATTTGGAATAATTCGTCTTGAATTCCCTCCAATTTGTTTCTCATAATACTATTAAGAACACTAATCAAGTTCCATAATGTAATTGCTTGATTGTCCATTATATCATTGTTTTTGTATTGTTTTAATGTTTCATCAAGAATTACTTCAGATTCTTTGATATCGCCCTTTAATGTATTTGCAAGAGCAAGTGTAAGTTTTGTTTTGCAAATATATAAATCGTTTTTAATGTGATTTTTTTCTATAATTTCAAAAATAGAACTTACAACACCGATTGAGCGGTTATCACCTTGAAGAACAAGAGCATTTGCAAGGATTAAGTATGTTTCTAACCATGCTTCAAACAAATCTTCAATTTTAATGTTTTTGTGTTGTCTTGTTGTATCAAGATTTCGTTCAAATACCGGCAAAATGTCAGTGTCTATTAATTCAACGATTTCACCAAGGTTGCCAATTGTAAGTAGTGAACGAAGTTTTCTTGATTTAACCATTGCAATTTCAAGTTCATAACTTGGGTCAATGTTTGCAACGGCACTGTCTATACATTCAATCACACCGAAGTGGTTGCCAATTTTTTGACAGCATTGTGCAAGATAACCTGTTAATTCAAATTCTTTAAGGTTGTCGTCTAGTCGTCTAACTTGTTCAATAACTCTTGGCAAGTATTCAATCGCTGCTTTTGGATTTGTAAACGACATTACTTTTCCAAGACGTTCGTAAATGTTGTTCTTGATAAGTGAACTGTTCATTCCTTGAAGTCTATCAACAAGTACTAGGGAGTACTTTTGAGCCATAATGTAGATGTTTTCGTCCCCAATTGCTGCGGTTTGACGAACAACTTCTGACCATGCATTCAAAGCACTCAAGTTTTCTTTCAAGTTTGTTGCAATTAAAGCAAGCGAAGAATGTGATGAAAGTGTGAAGCCTGAAAGGATTACGAATAACTTTTCGTTCACATTCATAAAGTTTTTGTCTTTTCTTACTATTTCAAGAATAGATTTCCAAAGCATTGTGCTTTTGAATTCGTAAGCAGATTCGTTCACTGGCGTAATGTAGTTCAAATCTAATAAACTTGAGAATAACTCAACGAATGCTTTGTCATCGATTTTGAAGAGTTGGTTTAAAACTACAGGATAGAATTTCAAACCTAAAACAGCCGCAGCCATTAAAAGTTCATATACCATACTGTTTTCGTTTTTCAAAATGTCTAAACGACGTTTTACAACTGCATCAAAACTTTCTGGTAATGAGAATGAAATGTAATTTCTGCTTGAATCTGTAACTAAATTCAAAATTTGTTCGATATAAGCAGGGTTTCCGCCTGTTTGTTTGTGGATTGTTTCTTTTAACGATTGAGAAGTTCCAACAAACAATGGGTTATATTGATTGATGAAAGTGTCTGTTTGACTGTCATTGAATGCGATTAACGAAATGTCAGCATAAGAATTGTCAGTTAGCGATTTATCATATAGATAAGTTTTTGCTGAACGGGGTTCGTTGTAAGTAAGTATAAATTTAGCGTTAGTTAGTCCTGTTTTTGCATTGATAAGTGTTTTTAAGAACTCGTAAGACATATTGTCGATGTGTTCAAAGTTATCAAATACAAATACTGTTTGCATTCTTTGAGAAATTGTATCAAAAACTTTTCTCAAAATAGAGAAAGTTCTTGCCTTATTTTTGAATAATTGTTCGTAATATGCAGATTTTTCTGGATACAAGAAATTGATTAAATCGTCAATTTCATCGTATTTTAGGTTTGGAAATTCTGTTTTGAAGAATTTCAACGAATCTTTTCTTAATTTGTTAGTATTTACGCAGAAATTTGGCACATTAAAGAATGTCAAAAGAATATCTTGGAATAAACCACAAGGTGTAATTTGGCTTAGCGGAGTAGATTTTCCGATTAGCCATACAAATTGATTTTCTTTTAATTCTTCAATTGTTGCTCTTAATACAATGTTTTTACCTATACCGCTATCACCACTAAGCGAAATTATGCTTACAGAGGTGTTCAAAAGAGTATTTACCAAGATATTTTTCGCACTTGATTGTGTAAATAAGTTTGGTGAATATTCAAGAGTTTTGCCATCAACAGGCTTTTGAATTGAAACTTCCTCGTGTGGCTTTGGTTCAGTAATCTTAAATTGTCTATTAGCAGCCTCTGAAAGCACATTTTTAGGCTGTTGTACTTTTCTTGGATTTGGAATAACGTTTCTTCTGTTTGGCAAAACGTTAGATTTTAAAGGTAATATGCCTTTAATGTTTGAACCACGGTTAACTTTAGGGATAGATTTTGATACCCCAGTTTTTTTGTTTGAAACAGTTTTTTCATTTTTAGGAAGAACACTTCTTTGAGTTGGTTTTTCTTTTTTAGTGTTCTCTTTTTCTTTTGTTTCCGCTTCAGGTTGAGTTTGAAGGTTCATTGCGTTAAGTTGTTGAGGTAAAATGTTCAATTGTTGTTGCAAACCGCTTAATTGGCTTTGTAACGTGTTTAATTGCAACTGCAACGCTTCGTTTTCAGGTGAAGTTACTTTTTTCTTTACCTTTTTAACTCGTTTTTTGTTAGTTAGTTGTTTTGTTGAATTTGAAACTTTTTTTAGAGATTTTCTTTCTGAAAGCATTTTTTTATCGTTACGTAAAATTGCTTTTTCTGGCATAATTGGAGAGTCTGGACTCACTGCAGACTGAGGATTTACGTTGATAATAGCACTTTTTGGCATGCTTTTTTGATTTCTGATAATTGAATCAGGAATTTGATGTTTTTTCTTTGGGGTATATTTTGAAATTTCCGGCAAAACAAATTGTCTTGGCGGAGTTAGTTTGCTTTTCGGTGATGCTTCATAGTTAGTATTTGCAGATTTTTTGAATGAATGACCACATTTACGGCATGCCGGTGCGTTTGGAAAGTTTGCAGACTTACATCTAGGACAGAATTTTACTAATTCCGCACCACATTCAACGCATGATTTGTTGTAAATCAAATTATACGCACCACAATGTTTACAAGTTGTCCCAATTTTCATGTTGCAATGAGGACAATTGATTGTGTCTTTTGGTATTTGTTTTTTACATCTTGGACAAATCATAGTCTAGCGAATTTCCTATCGTTAGTTAATAGATTTTTTCACGGCTTCCATTAATTCAAATAATCGTTTAGATACTTGAGATTGAGAGATATTCATTTCTCTAGCAATTTCTGCCTGTTTTTTCCCTTCTACATATCTTAATTCATACAATTGAAGATATTGTTTCTCAATGTGTTGGCTGTGAGTTATTACAACAGAGTCGTACACTGATTGTAAAAGTTCCTTTTCTACAGCGATTTGTTCAGGGTTTGTTTTGATGTTTATAAAATTGTAATCAACGTTAAAAGGTTGTAATCCCGACTCATTTTGTTCTAGTGGTTGTTGAACAATTTTGTCGTTGTTTACATACTGTTGATGAGTTCTTCTAATACGTCCCATATCTTTTAGCACGACAACAATAGCGGTTGAAGCAATTTTTCTCAAATATGCTTCAAGCAACTCAGAGTCGTCCATCGTTTCTACAATGGACAATGAACGATTACAAGTTTCATTAAAAAAGTCGTCAAATAAGTCTTCGTTATTTTTGAACTTTTTGTCAGACTTGATAATTTTCTTGATTAAGTCTAAGTGTTCTTGTGCTAATTCCAATTTTTAAACTTTCATCAAAAATTCTGCTAACTAACACTTATATAATATCACAACTTAGAAATTAATTATAAGAGAAAAATCATAACTATCGTTCTTAAATTCCGAAGTCGGTGCTTTTACGTATTTTAGAGCCGCCTTTACACTTTGTAACACAATGTTATCAATTTGTTTTGAACCACTCGAAACTGTACTTGTTACTGAATCAATTGAACCATCTTTTTTGATAACTACATTAACAATCATTTTGTTTGAATATGGTAATTCTGTTGTGTTCAACAAGTCGCTTTGCATTGAGAACTTGATAGTTTTACCAACAGTTTTTAAGAAATTAACGATTGATGCGTTATAAGTTAATTCTTGTGGAACTTCCCAATAAATACGTTTTACAGAACTTGTTGCTAGAGGTTCTGGTGTTTTTGCAAATGATTGAGGAGTTTGTGCTGCCATGCTTCCTTTTTGATTTAAACTTGCATTCATACTTGCAACGTCTTGAGGTCCGCCGGCTTCTCCTGGGATTGCACCAATACCTTGTTTTGCATCTTCAGGGTTTTCTGACGATGCGTCATTTGGTGCTTCATTTAATAATTCTTGATCTTGTTTTTCCTCTTGAGTTTCACCCTCAATAGGCATATTTTGGTCTTGGCTTACAGTTACACCTTTATTTTCGTTGAATTTTTCAATTATCATATCTTTTTTAGTGTAAGCAAACGCACATACAAGAACAATTAACAAAATTCCAAGAAGCGGTGAAGTTTTCTTCTTTTGTGCTTTTTGTTTTTGTTGCGGATTTACTTGATTTTGATTGAATGATTGATTCATTGCATCCCCAGGAATTGAGTTTTGAGGATTGTCTTCATACAATGTTTCAATTGTGTTTTGGTCATTCGCATTAAAATCAGGTGTGTATTCTTGAGGATTTCCTGCCGGAATACCCATTTGTTCTTGCATATATTGATTTTGGAAATCTTCTTGATTTTGAACTGGAATTTCATTGTTTTGTGTTTGTTCGTCAATCGCTGGAATATTATCTAGAGATGACAAATCGTCTAAATTGCTAAGTTCAATATCAATATTTTGAATTTCAGGGTCATTCAAATCAATATCATCAAGATTTAATTCGCTGAAATCATAATCGTCATTATTTATTAAATTATCTAATTCATTATTAATATTATCGATATTTTGATTTTCTGTAGTTTGTGTTGGTTCAGAAGATGCAAAAGTTTCGTCGTCGTCATCATCAAAATTATCTAAATCATCAAGGTTGATGTTTTCTAATTCAGATGAGGCTTGATTGTCTTGAGCCGATGTGTCTAAGTTTTCAAATCCCTCAAACCCTTGGAATCCTCCGTTTTCTGGAAGTTCTTCTTGATGTTGTGCAACATCTTCATTATGTGGTTGCATATTTTCTTCAACAAATTCTGGTGCAGGATTAAATCCGCTAGTTGGGTTGAAGTTATCAAATTGAGTGCCAAAGCCTTGTGAAGCATCATAATTTTCAACTGGTCCTTGAGGTTTTAATAGATTTGGATTTTGTCTTTCAACTTCTGATGCCATATCCATTGTAAATTCTTCAAGTCCACTGAAATCTTCTTCGTCCTCTGTTTTATCAGCTTCAACGTGTTCCTCTTGTGGTTGTTGTTCTTGAGGTTGTTCGTTTTGTTGCTCTTGTTCTGTCATCGATAAATCTTCAACAGGTTCGATAGGCTGAATTTCTTCAACTGGTTGAATTTCTTCTAATTCTGGAAGTTCAGGGATTTCAAATCCATTAGTTTCCACATTTTCAAAATTAACATTTTGAGCGATATCATCTAAAGTTGGAGTTGTATCTTCTTGAACAGGTTCATCTGTTTGAACTTCTTGTGTTTCAGAAGTTTCTTCATCGTCTTCTAAATCACCAAATCCGAAATCAGTTCCTAATTCTGGTAATGTTAAATCGATAGGTTTTTCAGATGCTTCTATTGCTTCAAAATTTTCTTCAGCACTAAGTTGCATACCCTCATTTTGTACAGAGTCCATTAATGATTCCGGTTCTGCACTAGTTGTTTCTTGTGGTGTTAAATCTTCAACTGAAATTTCGCTGAAATCCTCAAATGATTGCATATTATCTTCTGATACAGGTTCTTCTGCTTGTGTGAAGTCTTGTTGTAAATCAAAGTCAGTGTTTTGTACTTGTGGTAATTCTTCAACCGGTTGAAGTTCTTCTAACGGTTCAAGAGTTAAATCTGCTGTTTCGTTTAATTCAAAAGTTTCGTTTGTAGTAGAATTTGAAGAATCTAGTGATTCAAAGTCTGACAAATCTAAAGTTTCTTCTTGAGAATCTAAATCGTCAAGATTTTGAATTCTATCTAGGTCGATTGTTTCATCAGGTGATAAATTTAAAGCGTCAGGACTGCTTACGTCAATATCCTCAAGTGATAGTTCTGGTGTTGCTAATTCTGATGTAATATCGTCAAAAGAAATATTTGACGAATTGTTTGTATCAAGTCCTTCAAATCCCTCAAAACCTTTGTTTTCTTCTTGAGGAGTATCCTCATTTTCTGAAAATTCAGAAAAATCAAATGAGTCATTTGGATTTAATTCTTCAATATTTTCAAAATTATTAGTTGTTTCTAAACTTGCTAAATCTTCATCTGTAGGTAATTCTTCTAATTCTCCTGGTTCTTCAACTGGTGCATCATCAGGTAATTCTTTAAATTCACCCTCAATTATATTTTCGTTTTCAAGCATATCTTCTTCCTTGTTGTCTTCCACAAAATCTTCTACAAAATCGGCAACTGTTTCATCTGCCAGTGCATCTAAATTAACATCAGAGGCAAATTCACCCTCAGAAAGGTCTTCGTTGTAAATTTGTTGTGCCCCTAAAACATCTAGCACTGAATCGCTTAGAATTTCTTCTGTGTGTGCCAAATCTGTAGAAATATTTTCAAATTTTTCGAACTCTCTGAACATGTTTTGTAGTTCAGGACTTTGTTTTAATACTTCATAAACAAAGTGTTTTTCGTGGTTCATTATGTCGCCATCAATAAAGTTTACAAGCATGCTTTCTGCTTTGATAACTTCATTTTCTGCTATTTGAACGTTACTTTTTGGTTTCCCTTTGCTTAAAGCAGTTTTTAAACTGTTTTCGTTGTATAAATCGCCATTATTTATAAAATAATAATCTCTATTTTCGACTGATTTATTAACTTCATCAGGAGCAATTGCACCGATAAAAGAGGCTGTAGATAAATCATCAGACAATTTCATGAATATATATATGTCAGGTGTAATATTATATTCATAGTGTGCTTTTGGAATGCACAAATGGTTTTCATCTGCGACAATTCTGATGTCTGCTCTGATATTATCTATACAAATATCAGAAATATCCATGTCTTTTAAAACTGCAGGAATAGTATATAAACTGTTGAAATTATCAGCATTTATATTTAATGTTTTTAAGAATTTAATCCCTAGTCTTGCACCTAAAACATTTGCGAGCGCACGTTTTTGAATATCTTCGTCAAGTTTTGCTGACGAATACGTTGCATCGTGCATATCGTCTTTTGATATTTCTATTAAATTATTATTTTCGTCAAAAATACCCATTATTCTTATCCTCTATATATTAAGATTACACGAGATATGAAATTATTCCAAAATTTCTGTAAAGTTTTGTAACAGATTTTAATCAAAATAAAAACAAAAAGGCAATTTTTGAAAAAAGAAAAACTTTACATAAGTACGGAAAATGTATAGGAGGTTTTTAAATGGTTTCTGGTATTTCACAAAATGTAGGTTTTCAAGGTATTAACACAGCAACAAACGCTGCTCCATATATGGCAGCACCATATCAATATACAGCACAACAACAACCTGCTGTAGATGTAGTTGAAATTGCAGGTAAGAAAAAATCAAGCAAAGCAAAAAAAGGTATTATCGGAACATTGGTTGGCGTAGCAGTTGCAGCAGCAGCACTTTATGCAGGTGTTAAATCAGGTAAATTGACAGAAGTTAAAAATGCTTCTAAATGGACTGAAAAATTACAAAACTTGGCATTCAAAGGTGGTACTTATGTAGACCAAGGTGTTAAATATGTTTCTAAAAAAGGTGCAGACGTCATTGATTGGTGTAAAGATAAAATGCCAAGCAAAAACAAAGTTAAAGAAACTGCAAGTGCTGTATAACAGAGTCTGTTATTGATGCATTACCTGATAAAAATATGATTTAGTATATTAATTTTAAATTTAAAAAAATCTGGCGGTGATGAAATCACCGCCAGTTTTTTTTATTAAAAAATAATTAATTTTCT
>CAVFCO010000052.1:0-2220 GCA_963620955.1 Alistipes senegalensis
TTATCAAATCGCTCAAAATATCTTTTTTAATATTTTTTTTTTTTTTTTTACATTTTAAAAATTCTGAAGTTTCTTCGCTATCAGTGTATTTAGCAAATTCGTTAAATAATTTTTCAATTAAAACCAAATCTCTAAGTTTTAAATCTTTGTAAATTCTATTATAAATTTTTGCAAGGCTTTTTGCAAAATCCATATCGATTTTCAATTCAAAAGGGTGAGAAATAAGATTATATCTGTAATCATTATGTTTATCCGCTCTTGAAATCTCGCAACCAGCAAGACGCAAAGCATTCATATCATTTCTCAATGTATCTGATGAAAACAAATCTTTTGGATAGTTATTTTTAACAAAATAATCATTAATTTCTTCTGCTGTTTTTGGTGATTCAACAAGCAAAGAAAAGATAACTAGCAACCTAACACCAGTTAGGTTTATCAACATTGGTTTTATATCTTCTAAACTAAAAGTATTTAACACTGTCATAATCAATTCTAGTATAGCAATTTTTCGGATTTATTCAATAAATTTACAATTCATTAAAATTTCTCATATTTTTAATTTGAATGATTTATAATAGACTTATGAATTATATATTTTACTTTTTAATCGTATTATCAATAATATTTGGGGCAATAAACGGAAAACTGCAAGATGTCGTTAACGCAATACTTACAGGTGCGGATTTGTCAGTAAAAGTTGCATTTTCTCTAATTGGTATTATGGCATTTTGGCTAGGAATTATGAGAATTGCTGAAAAGTCTGGTATTGTCGATTTCATAACAAAATTAATCAAACCAATTGCAAAATGGTTATTTAATGATGTTCCAACAGACAACAAAGCCATTGGCGACATTGCAATGAGTTTTTCTGCAAACGCACTTGGACTTACAAACGCAGCAACTCCAATTGGTTTAAAAGCAATGCAAGAATTGCAAGAAATTAACAAGGATAAAAACTCTGCATCTAACGCAATGTGTATGTTTTTGGCAATGAATACCGCAGGTTTTCAAATTATTCCAACAACAGTAATCGCAATTTTGGTTAGCATTGGATACAAAAACCCTACTGAAATTATCGCACCGACACTGATTGTTACAGGAACGGCTTTCATATCGGCAATTCTTGTCGCTAAGATATTCCAAAGATTTTGGAGGGCTCAATAATGACTTTCCAAACAGTTATGAACGCAATTTCATTATGGATTTTACCTGTAATTTTAATAACAATATTAACAGTTGCAATGTTTAAAAAAGTTCCTGTTTATGAAGCATTCACTGACGGGGCGAAAGACGGATTTAAAGTTGCCGTAGGCATAATTCCATACCTTGTTGCAATTATGGTCGCTATATCGATGCTAAGAGCCTCAGGATTTATAGATTCTTGTGCTACTTTACTAAACGGAATTCTTACAAATATATCTGTACCGGTAGATGTTTTACCAATTATGATTGTGCGTTCTCTTTCAGGTTCTGCAGCATTAGGCATCTTTTCTGATATTGCAAACCATTTTCCTGCGGATAGTTATGTAGTAAAACTTTCAGCGATTATCGTAGGTAGTTCTGAAACAACTTTTTACGTTTTAGCCGTATATTTTGGGTCTGTTGGAATTTCAAAAGTGAGATATGCTCTAGCAACAGGAATTATTGCAGACATTATTGGTATACTGGCAGCAATCTTGGTTGCTCATCAATTTTTCTTGTAGCATCAACCCAACATTGAGTGATACGACGTTTTGTTTCGTCTGCAGGTTTAGTTTCTTTTCTAATCAATGCAGCATAATTGATATTGATAAAATCTATTGTATCTAATTTTTCCAAAACATATTCTTCGCTTCCGCAATTATGACAGAAGTTACCAACTGGAACAACTTTTCCGTTTTTTACAACTGCTTTATGTTTAATTCCACAGCAAGCACATTTTACGATATACCATTGATTTTCAATCAACGCACCACAATCAGGACAATATGCAAAGTTTTTGTTTAAACTTACATGTTTGTGAGTACATTTTTGGTTTGAAGAAAATAATTCGCTAAGCAGTTCTAAAATCATAATTACCTCGATTGCATTTTTGTAGAAATTAAATAAATAGATGTAGATGTTATTTATTTAAGAATGCTTTTCGAAAAATCAAATTTTTTGTTCAAAAAGTTTACAAACTTAACAATTCAAAGAAAAATAATTATTAAAAATAACAAAGATACCGCAACAACCTCACAC
>CAVFCO010000053.1:0-2140 GCA_963620955.1 Alistipes senegalensis
CTCTAATTTTACTATACTTGAGGTGTTAGTGTTGCGATTACTTCTTGAACGCACTCAAACATCATTTTTTTATTTCTCAAATTATTTTAATGTTAATAATTCTTCTATCATTTTTAAGTTATAATTTAAGTATGGCAAGAATCCAACAACTATCAAAAAATCTAATCAACCAAATTGCAGCGGGTGAGGTTATCGAAAGACCTGTTTCTGTTGTAAAAGAACTTGTTGAAAACGCAATTGATGCTGGCTCTACAAAAATCAGCGTAGAAATTTCAAACGATTGCAGAGATATTCGTGTGGCTGACAACGGCTGTGGTATCCACCCAGACGACATTTTACTTGCCTTTTCAAAACACGCAACAAGCAAAATTAAAAACGTAGACGATTTATACGCAATAGAAACTCTAGGATTTAGAGGTGAAGCACTTTCTAGCATTATTTCTATTGCAAAAGTTACTTGCACAACAAGAACAAAAGACTACGACCACGGATTTAAAGTTGAATGCCAAGATTCAGAAGTTAAAACAAGTGAATTCGGTTGTGCTGTCGGAACAATTATGAATGTAAAAGATTTATTCTACAACATTCCGGCTCGTTTAAAATTTTTGAAAAATCCTAAAACAGAATTCTCGTATATTCAAGAATTAGTTCAATCTTTGGCATTAATCAATTCAAACATTGCATTTGAACTTAAAAATAACGACAAAACAGTCCTAAAAACAAATGGTTTGAACAATTTGCAAAACACAATCAAAGATATTTTCTCACGTGATGTTGTGAACCATTTAAAAGAAGTTTATAAAACAGACGAACTTTCCGGTTTGAAAATCTCTGGATTTGTTTCTACACCTGATTATTCACGCTCTAGCAAAAAATATAACATCTACATCAATTCAAGAATTGTGAAATGTCCAATTTTTCAAAAAGCGATTGACACCGCATACAAAAACCTTATGGCAAAAGGCAAATATCCTTTTGTAGTGTTGAATTTGGAACTTCCACCAACAGATGTTGACGTAAATGTTCACCCAACAAAAAAAGAAGTTCGATACAAAAATACAAACCAAATTTTCAGTTTTATTTATGCCGGAATTGATATGGCTCTTTCAAACTATTCAGAAAGACCTGTAACAAACACTGTAAGCGTGGTTGAGTTTAGCACAAACAAACCGTCAGAAGATGTTTATGTTAGCGATTTAAACCCAGTAAAACCCGTTCAAGAAGTGTTTATGAAGCCGATTAAAGATATTCCGACAAAAACTTCTTACGAGCCAACAACTCAACCGACAAATTATACACCTGTAACTCAACAACAATCATTTGTTAGCAGAATTGAGCAACCTGAAATTGAGCAAGACGAAAAAATTATTGGTCAATACAGAAAAACTTATATCTTAATCGAAACAGACGAGGGGCTTGAAATTGTTGACCAACACATCGCAGACGAAAGATATATTTACGAAAAATTGAAATCGCAAAAAGAAATCGCATCGCAAATTCTATTTTTGTCTGACGTGATTGAGGTTTCGCCAACAGAAGCCCAACTAATCAGAGATAATAAGGATAAATTTGAACATTTTGGGTTTGAAATTGAAGTTTTAAACGACAAAGAAGTAACTTTTAAAAAAGTTCCGCAACTGTTGTCAAAAGTGAACACAAAAGAAATACTTTCTGATATTTTAGAAAACCTAGACGGCGATATAGCAGGATTAGAAGAACATATTTTGATTACAACTTCTTGTAAGGCGGCAGTGAAAGCAAATCAAGAACTTTCTTATTTCCAAATGCAAGAATTAATAAAAAAATGGAGAAAGTGCGAAAAACCTTACACATGCCCGCACGGTCGCCCAATTTCAAAAGTAATTCCACACAAACAACTTGCAGGATTTTTCGATAGGAATAAATAATATAGTTATTTACTGTTCGTTAACAAAACTTCGTAATGGTTGGCATTGTTTGAGCAAAGCAAGTTTGCCAACCTTTTGTTGAGGTTACGAACAGTTTTTAATTTGCGTGTTTCTTTTTCTTGTATTACATTCTTTTTCTTTTCATCGCAAAAAAGAAAAAGAATGTAATAACTGATTATTTAAAATATGAATACCTAAACAAGCAAGCCTAAATTTATTTCCTATAAAAAAAG
>CAVFCO010000053.1:2163-19273 GCA_963620955.1 Alistipes senegalensis
TTTTCTTCGTTTTCAGAAGTTTCGTTTTCTTCATTATCTTCAGATTCGTCTTCTAAATCTTCTTCATCAGACTCATCTTCATTTTCATCTTCGTCGTCTTCATCTTCTTCAGATTTTTCTGCCAATTTTGCAAGTCTTTCTTTTTCTGCATCTTCTGCTTTCAAGGCTTCTTCGATTTCTTCTTCGTCTTTCGCTCTGATTACAGGGATAGAAAGCATTAGAGCAAGTTGGTCATCTTCTGGAGTGAAGTTTAATTCTAGCAAATCTTTATCCATAACAACGTATTTAGAAAGCAAATCAATCATTTCGCCTCTCAAACGTTCTAACAATCTAGGATTAAGATTTGTTCTATCTTGCATCAAAACTAATTTCAAACGATTAGTTGCAACGTTTTTTGATTCTTCTCTTTCTTCTTTAGAAAAGAAATCTACAACTTTTTTGTAGAATTCACCAATATTACTTAAGTCGAATTTCATTGATTATTGCTCCTTTTTAAATAAATTTAAGAAAAATGCTTTAACCTTAGACATAAAATCTTGAGGTTCATCAATATTCAAAAATTCAACTTCTTTGCCCATAATTCTTTCAGCAACATTGTGATATGCTTGTCCTGCTAAAGATTTTTCATCATTAACAATAGGTTCACCTTTGTTTGTTGAAGTAATAATGCCAGTATCTTCCGGAATAATACCGATAAGTTTGCAAGATAAGATTTCAACAACGTCGTCAACACTCATCATATCATTTGTTTTAATCAAATTTGGACGAACTCTATTCAACAATAGGTTATATTTTTCAATATGTTCTTTTGCTTCTAAAAGACCGATAATTCTATCAGCATCACGAACAGCAGACATTTCTGGAGTTGCAACAACAATCGCTTCTGTTGCACCTGCTGTAGCATTTTCAAAACCTTGTTCGATACCTGCTGGACAGTCGATAATGATAAAATCGTTGTCTTCTTTTAATTCTTCACAAATTGTTTTTAATTGTTCACCTGTAATAGCAGTTTTATCACGAGTTTGTGCTGCTGCAAGTAAGCAAAGATTTGGATTTTTCTTATCTTTAACTAATGCTTGTTTAAGTTTGCAACGTTCTTCAACAACGTCAACAATTGTATAAACAATTCTATTTTCTAAACCTAACAACAAATCTAAGTTTCTTAAGCCTAAATCTGTATCAATTAAAACAACTTTGCTGCCTGCTTTAGCCAAAGCAGTACCAATATTCGCTGTGGTAGTTGTCTTTCCTACACCGCCTTTACCAGACGTAATTACGATTACTCTACCTGTCATTATTTCTCCTTACTTTCGTATGTTGTTGTTATAACTATTGATTTTCCATCGATTCTTGCTTCTTCTGGAACAAAAGATGGTGATTTTTGAACGAATGGAACGTTTTCAGTGTTAACTCTTCTTGCATAGCAATTTGCAATTCTCAATTGGATTGCGTTTAATTTCAATGCTCTGATAACTGCATTAGCATTACCTTTTGAACCTGCATGAGCAATACCGCCAAGAACACCCCAAACTGTAACGTCGCCTCTTGCAACGATTTCACTACCTGGATTTGCATCACCGATAACTACAATGTTACCGTCTGATGTAACTGTTTGACCTGAACGAAGTGTTTGATTTAAGTACAATGTAGGTAATTTTTCTACATTTTCTTCATCATCTTCCAATTCTAGATTTGGAGTTTCATCATCGTCCATTGTTGCATAAGTTTTCATTTCTTCAGGTTTAATCAAACCTTCTTCTTGTGCAAGTTCTTGGAATGCAAAATCATGGTCGCTATTACCGAACAAATCAGGTTTTGCAGTTAACTGTTGCATTTCTTCAACTGTTGGTTCAATTTGTGGAATTTCCATTTCATTTTTCAATTCAGAAATTGAAATTTCTAAAGCATTAGCAGCCTCTTTTGTTGCTTCTGATGAAGTATCAACAAATTCTAAAGTTGATTCCATAGACTCGATTAATGCTTTGATACTCAACAATTGAGATTGAGTTAAATCAATACCTTCTAATTTTAAACAAATTTTCTTTTTTTGTGCTTCTGGCATATCAAGAATTGAACTTAATTCATAGATAACTTCAGCAGCATTACTTGCGTTGCTTAGGTTTACAATAAAACCGTCTTCAATAAATCCTTTATCCAAAATTTTCTTCCTTTTGCTATTTATATATTTCTACAAAAAAAGCATACCTTAAATATAGATGAAGTTCAAGAAGATTTTGAAAAAAAGGCATGCCCGAATGGCTGAAATCGGCATGGGTTTTGAAAATTATTTACATTTCTTAACCGTTTTTCAAATCATGAAAACATGCACCACTCATGGGTTTCCATGATTTGAACGGCTACAATCATGTCATAGTGCAAAAGTCATGTTATTGATTTCATTGAAACATGGGCTATCAGCATGTTTTAAACCTTTGTTGCGAAATGTGAAAATAAGGGTGAAAAGCACTTGTAAATACACTTTGAAATTTTACAATGTAACTAAAGCAAGTAACTATTGCTTTTGGGGTAGTAGTCGAGCATGGCATTCAGCCAGAACTTGACAAAATGTTATTTCATAATCTTAAAAACAAAAAATTTTGGAGGACATAAATAGTGTTTAGAAGTCGTGATATGGGACGAGCAGTTGCAGTTAGAAGATGGACACCCACTGCATTAGATTGTTATAAAAGAGGTTGCAATTGTGAAGGTTGCTTCTACAAAGATTTCTTTTCAGGCTCATCTCAAAAATGTCAAATGAAGGCCTCTGTTTTAGAATTAGTGAGAGTTCTAGGAACTCCAAACGTAGAATTACAACAAATAATTTCAGATTAGTATAAGATTAGTATAAATTATTAATCAACTCATTTATTGATTTTATTTTATGTTTCTTGTATTCTATCAATAAACTTATAAATAAATTATCGGAGGCAAATAATGCGTATACATGTTAACGGAAGAAACATTGAAATTACAGATGCTATCAAAGCATACGTAAAAGAAAAAATTGGTAAAGTAGCAACTCACTACGACCAAATTCAAGGTATTGAAGTGATTTTATCAGTTATTAAAAACCCTGCTGCTGCAGAAAAACACATTGCAGAAGTTAGATGCAGTTTAGACAAAGTGAAATTACACTTAGAAGAAACAGCAGAATCTATGTACGCTAGTATCGACTTACTTTCTGACAAACTTTTAAGACAAGTTAAAAAAGTAAAAGATAAATCATTATCATCAAACAAGGCTTCTATCAGAACTAACAATGTTGAAGAAGACGAAGATGATGAAATCGTTGTTGTTGAGGCTATTTCTGAAGAATAATGCTTAACGGTAAAAAAATCGTTGTTATAATGCCTGCATACAACGCAGAACAAACTCTGAAACAAACTTATGATGAAATTTATCGAGAGTTTGTTGACGAAATAATTTTAGTAGACGACAGTTCCCTAGATAATACTAAGGAACTGTCGAAGTCTTTAAAAATAACTACTATTGTACACAAAGAAAACAAGGGTTATGGGGCTAATCAAAAATCTTGCTACCGTGCAGCACTAAAAGCCAGTGCAGACATTGTTATCATGCTTCACCCAGATTACCAATATACCCCAAAATTAATACCTGCAATGGCATCTATGATGGCATTTGAGCAGTACGATGCAGTACTTGCTTCAAGAATGCTTGGACGTTCTGCCTTAAAAGGCGGTATGCCATTATACAAATACATTGCAAACAAGTTTTTAACATCTTTTGAAAACTTATTTTTGCAAGAAAAACTCTCTGAATACCACACAGGATTTAGAGGTTTTACAAGAGATATTTTAGAAAAATTACCACTTGAAAGTTGCAATGACGACTTCATTTTTGACAACGAAATTTTAGCCTTGATTTTGTTTAACAAATACAATATCGGTGAAATTTCTTGTCCAACAAAATACTTTAAAGAAGCATCTTCAATCAACTTCTCTCGCTCTTGCAAATACGGTTTCGGAGTTTTAGGTGTAAGCCTTTTATACAGACTTGCAAAAATGGGCTTAAAATTTGGCATCTTCAACAACAAGGGCAAAAAATTAGACCTCGATGCTGAATTAACTTATTATTACAAAGAAAACTAATTACATAGTTTTGTCGATAATACCGCCACCTACAAGGATTTCGCCGTCATAAATTACAACTGATTGACCTAGCGAAATTGATTTTTGCATATCTATAAATTCTATTTTTAAATCACCATTTTCTAGTGTTTCGATTTTAACCTCTTGAGGCTCTTGAGTTGAGCGGAATTTCGCAGTGTAAGTTTTGTTTTCGTCAAGTTTATCAACAGAAAGCATGTTTATTTTTGTCGCAATCAAAGTATTTTGCATAGTTTTGTCTTTAAATCCGACAACAACTTCGTTTGTGTCCTTACAAAGTTCAATAACATACAAAGGCTCTGTAGAACTTACACCCAAACCTTTTCTTTGTCCGATTGTATAATTCCAAAAACCTTTATGTTGACCTAAAACTTTTCCATTTACGTCAACAATATTTCCGACTTTTTCATCAATTTGTAAAAGTTCGTTGTAATCACCCTCGTAGAAATCTTGGCTATCAGGCTTATCTGCCACTTCAAGATTGTATTTTTTAGCAATATCACGAATTTCTTCTTTCGTGTAATTTCCTAGTGGTAAAATGATATTTTTCAAAGTATCTTGCTTCAATCTATATAAAAAGTAAGATTGGTCTTTTTTGTGATTTACACCTCTTTTTAAGATATATCTGCCATTTTCATCTTGTTCAATTCTTGCATAATGACCAGTTGCGAATTTATCAAATTCAATTCCATTCATTTTTGCAAGGTTTGGTAAAACGTCAAATTTTATAAGTGCGTTACACCATACACAAGGATTTGGAGTGCGTCCGTTTAAGTATTCTGCTCTAAAATTTTTCAAAACGATTTCTTCATATTGTTTTGCACAGTCAAAAACATAAAATGGAATACCAATAGCCTCACAGACTTTTCGTGCTGATTCAATATCTTCTTTTTCATCAGGACCAAGGCATGCCCCATGAGTTTTGTGTGAAACCTTATCAAGTTTTTCTTGAATTTGTTTATACACTCCGTCCTTGCCCCAAATTGACATTGTTGCACCAATAACTTCATGTCCTTGTTCTTTTAATAACAGTGCTGTTACAGATGAATCTACACCGCCTGACATTCCTACTAAAATTTTCATGTTTTTGTCCCTTAAAATGTTATGGTATACCGTAAAATATATTTATTATTAAATAACAAGTATTTTTTTATGTCAATAAAATTTGACAAAGTTGTTTATTTCTGATTTTATAAAGGTATGGGTAAAGAATTAACAGAAAGTTTAGAAAAATATTTACTTGCGATATTTGAATTATCAAAAGAAAACAGTCAATTAAAGGTCAAAGATGTTTCTGAATACCTAAAAATCGGTGGTTCTACAACCTCAGAAGCGATTAAGACGCTAACTAAAAAAGGATTTGTAGATTATGAACCATATAGCACAATTTCTTTGACTCAAAAAGGCATTGATGCGGTAGAATTGAAGATTTATCGACACAATACTATTTCAAAATTTTTGAATAATGTTTTAGAAATTGATAAAGAAAATGCAGAAAAAAATGCTACAAAAATTGAATATTCTATGACAGAAGAAGTTCTTGTGAAATTCGTTCACTTTTTAGATTTTATGGAAAGTTGTACTTGCAAAGAACCTAAATGGGTGAAAAGTTGTAAAACAACACTTCAAAACGGCACAATGACTGACAAATGCAAAACTTGTATTTCTGAAAACCACTCTGGTTGCGGAAATTGTTGTGGCGGTTGTCATTAATTTTTGTTATTTTTGCAAGATTTTTTAATCATAATGCATGCTAATTTAAAATACATTATGCAAAGGAAAAGAACCCAAAGCAAGTCGTATCTTATATCCCACAATGTTGCATTCATTTGGTTAATCTTAATAATACCGTCAACACTGCATGTTGCTGGTATAAATAGTGCCAAAATATTTATCCATTGAGGAATTGATTCTCTTGGCCAAATTAACCCTGGAACAAATATAAAAATAAGTGAAGTTACAACCAAAATAAGTAGTGCAGATTCTCTCGTTTTGAAGAAATAAGAAATTGTATTTGAGAAAAATCCCGCAGAATAATACATCAAAACCAACATTAAGAATAGCGGAAAGATGTTATACGACATTGGATAAACAAAAAATGCCGGATAGAAAAGAAAGATTACTATTGAATAAAAAAGATACAAAAGCACGTAAGTAGTACATCTTCCAAAGACAACAAGTGGAAGATTTTCTTCTTTTTTGCAGTAATCCTCTTTTAATTCGTTTTTTGTACCTTGCATTAATCCCATACCAACAACAAGTGTTTGGTGCAAAATAAGTATCAAAATTACAGGATATACGTAAGTTTCATACCCACCAGCAGGGTTATACATAGGGACTTGAACAAATTCAAAAGGTTGCTTTAAGGTTATAGCCATTTGCTTTGGAATTCCGGCTTTTAGGAGTTTTCCAACTTCAATTTTTGCACCCAAAGAAATTGCCGTTTGCACAACACCTGAATAAACTGCTTTATATATAATCAAATAACTTGTATCTGCATAAACCGAAACTGTTGATTGAGTACCTCTTAGGATATCTTTTTCAAAGTTTTTAGGAATTAATACAAACCCCTTAATATTATCTTCGTAAAACTGAATTTGTGCATCTTTCAAATCATTAAAGGCAGAAACAACATCTGTATAATCTGTCGCATCAAGATTTTTTATAAATTCTCTTGAAAGATTTGAATGGTCTAAATCTACAACTCCAATCGGTGCATCTTTGATAATTTCAGTTGAATAGGGAATTGCGTAAAACAATGAATACGCAACAACCCCGATAATCATAATCAGCATTGCACCTGAATCATGGAAAAAATTATAGAATTCTTCTTTTATGATATCAATAAACTTCTTCATCATTGTTGATACCACCTTTTTTCATCTTTCGCTAGAGATTTTATTCTTATCAAAGCCAAAAGTCCAAGCGACATCAAAACAATTAATGCAACTATAGATTTGAATTCATAAACCACAGGAATTTGTCTTAAAGATTGGTTAATCATAACTTTAACCCAATAACTCAAAGGCAAAGTCGCACTGTAGATTTTAGCAATAAGTGGCATTGACATTACAGGATAAGTTACCCCCGCAAAAGCAAAACCCATTGCAACGTAAAATGCAGAATTACTTAAGCCATATCTAAAATTACCATTAATTCCTACAAATATTGAACTTATTGCGATACAAGAAGTTATAAACAAAATTGTTGCTAAAATTCCCAAAAATATACTTCCTGTGTATGGAACTTGCATAAATCCAAAGTAAACAGTGTATAAAATGGCAAAAAGTGCCAAGAATATTATAAAATATGGAGTCATTTTTCCTAAAAATGCTATCCAAATAGAATCCTCTGCCGTTTTTAGCCAAACCTTTGTAGTTCCAAGTTTAAATTCAGTACCCAAAGCCCAAACTGCTGTCAAAATCAAATGGATTTGTAAAATATGACCGAACGCAACCAATGACAAGAAATATTGATAATTAAAAAACGGATTTGAACGAATATGGTCATCAACCCTAATCAAATTCGACTGTTTAATCGCTTCGTCCATCGGCAAACCTCGTTTGTTACGCATTTTAGCATCAATTCCAACCATCATTGTTTGCACCATTAAATTAACGTCTTTAGAAATAATTCCGCCAATCAAAATTCTTTGGTTATTGTAGTAAAATGCTAGTTTTGGTTGTTTCAAACGATAAATATTTTTTTGAAAATCTCTTGGAATAACAAAAAAAGCATAAACTTTGCCGTCTGTAAGTAGTTGATGTCCCTCAGACATACTTGTAACTTGATATTTAACCTTACAAGAATGTAGTGCGTTTAGATTTCTAACAAGCATTCTTGAGATTTCAGAATTATCTTGATTTAAAACAGCAATCGGCAAGTCATTAGGAGAACCTTTTGAAAAGATTAAACAAATCAAAAAGCACATTGCCAAAGGCATTATAAATGCAACCGTCCAAACTAACGGACGTTTGTAAAATCTTTTAATTTCTCTTTTTACTACGTCTAAATATGCCATTATTTAACTTTTTTCCAATCAAATATTGCACTCATGCCAGCACGTAAATTTTCAACCGGTTCAACAGGAACAGCACGAACTTCAAAAGTTTTCATATCAAAATCACCTTTTGCTTTTGTTGCTCTCCAAGTTGCAAAATCACCTAAAACTGAGATGTAATTAACTTTTACAGAAATAGGTTGTTTTCCAATTGCAGGAATTTGAACATCAAATTGAGTTCCATTTTTGATTTTTGAAAGTAAATCTTCACGCAAATTGAAAGTTACCCAGCAATCTTTGTCGTCAACAACAGTTACGATAGGATAACCAGCCCCTACAAGTTCTGCTTCTTCAACAGTAACCTCTGTTACAACACCGTCGATTGGTGAAACAATTTTATTTTCTTTCAAGTAAGAAGAAACCTCTTTGTTTGCACCTTGAGCCTTGCGAACATTGGCTTGAGCAGAAAGTTTATCTTCAAACCTAGCACCTGTTACAAGCATATTGTAATTGTCTTTTGCTGCAACATATTTTGCGTGAGCCTCATCTAATTTTTGAGTTGGGATAACACCCTCATTGTGCAATCTATTCAATCTTTCGTAAGTTTTTTGAGCCAAGTCTAATGATGCTTTTGCCATTCCGATTTGTTCTGATCTAGCACCATTATTAACTTTTTCTTGTTGAGCCATTGCCAAAGCAAGAGTTGCATCAACTTGTTCTGCTTTTGCGTTGATATCTGGAGTATCAAGTTCAATTAAAACATCGCCTTTTTTAACTCTGTCGCCTTTTTTAACGTTGATTTTTTCAACACGACCAGTTATTTTTGACGATAAATCGATAGTTTTAACTTCAACTTCGCCTTGCAAAATCATTGAACTTTCTTTTACGCAAACTGTTACAGTTCCTGCGATTAATAAAAGAATTACTGCTATAATTGCTATAAGTTTTACGTTTTTCATTTATGCCTCACTTAAAATTTTTCTTGTGTTGATGATTTTATATACTCTAATACAGAATTTGTGTCGCCGTTTGTTTTCAACAAATCTGTCAAATTAACGTCATAATTGTATACTGCGTTCAATCTGTCGATTTTTACTTTTGATAACATCATTTGAGCATCTGTAACTTGTAACGATGTACCAAATCCCTCTTTGAATGCTAAACTTGCTGTTCTTAAAGCCTCTTGAGCATTCTCAATTGATTTTGTAGAACTGTCATATTGTTCTTTATTTTTCATTAATTCTTGATATTGCTTAATTACAAGACTTGTAATGTTATATTGAGCATCTTCAAGTTCAAAATCTACCATTTTTCTTTCACAATTTGCTGCCTTAACGTCGTTGAAACGAGAAAATCCGTCAAAAACCAACCAATTTGCAGTAGCACCAAACCCTGCTCTTGGGGCTGCTTCTGACAAATGGCTTGCAGCAGGAACACCAAATGCGATAAGACTTATTGTTGGTGAATAATTAGCCATTTTTGCGTGATATTTCGCATTCATAATTTTCTTTTTCGCACGTAATTGTTTCAATTGAGGATTGTTTTCCAATGCGTTCGCTTTCATTGCCTCTAAATCAATTGTACTATCGTTATAAACGAATAATAATGATGATGGCTCAATATAGATATCTTTTAAATTTGCTTCATCAGCCTTGATTAGAGTTTTCAAACCCTCCTCAATAACGTTTGCATCTCTTACAGATGCGTTATATTCTCTCTTTGCATCAGAATAAGCAACTTCTGCGTGCAATCTTTCAGATTTTGAGATTAAACCCTCTTTTTCTAGCAATCTTGCATCTTTCAAATGTTGTCCGATACCGTCAGCAACTTGTTTTCTAACCTCAACAACATCTCTTGCAAGTCTTAAACCATAATATCTTTTTACAAGTTCTAAAACTAAATTATCCTTAACATCTCTATATTTTTCGTTTGAAGCCTCAAGTTTTGCTCTTGCAGCAGCATGATTTGATAACAATTTGCCACCAGTAAAAATGTTCCAAACGGCAGCACCGCCAAAAGTGAAAACGTTTTTATCTTGGATTAAAGTTTCAGCCCCAAAAGTAATTGCACCCAAAGGAGTAGCCATTGCACCTTGAGAAGTTAATGTTAAATCATCATTAAAATGTAAATATGTTGCATTCAAACCAACTTTTGGTGCGAATTGCCCTAACGCAGAACGTTTTTCGTACTTCATTTGTTTAATTAATTCATTGTATGCTTTTAGCGAATTGTTGTTTTCTAACATTAATTCGTAAGCCTGTTCAAAAGTTAATTCAACTCTCTGAATGCCGGCTTTTTGAACCTCTGCCGAAAATACAGGGGACATAAATAAACAAAAAATTATTAAAAATGTTTCTAAAAATTTTTTCATCTATACTCCAACTAATCGTAAAAATCTTTCTACTATTTCATCTTGCTTTTCAATCAAATTATCGTTTTCCAACGAACATTCAATATAACTATTTATAATACCGTCAAAAATTATCGCTAAAAGATAAGCATCGTTATCTTCCATAGGTTTTAACGCCTTGATAATTTCTGCACAATAATTGTAAACTTTAGCCATTGGGTGTTCTTTTCTTCGAGAAATACCTCTCAAGAACAACTGGTTGTTTTGCATATAGCCTTTAATTGTTGTTTTATTTTTTTCAAAATATTTAATCTTATATTCAACAATCATCTTAAGTTTTTCTATCGGATTAACTTCACTGCTACAATATTCTTGCATTTCATTAGAGGCTTTGTCGATTATGGACTTTAACCAAGCCATAAACAAACCCTCTTTTGATGCAAAATATCCGTAAATAGTACCAACACCGATACTCAAATCCTTTGAAATCCTGTCAATCTGAGTCTTTTCATAACCCAATGTTCCGAAATACTCACTAGCAGTATCCAAAATCAATTTTTTCTTTAATTCATCTACTTTTTCATTTAACTTAACCATACTAGAATTTTATTCCAACTCAGAATGAAATTCTAGATTAAAATTTTAATTCTTTACAATTTTAAATAATTAAATATAAAGATACCGCAACAGAGTGGTATGACAGACAAAAATACAACAATGAACCGTCATGCCGGATTTATTCCGGCATCTTTTTATTCAACTTAAAGATACCGCAATGCGTTCACTAACGTTCACTTATGCGGTATGACAAGTTATAAATAATACCGGCGAAGCCAAAGGCTTCGCCGGTATTTATCTAAATTATTCTTTCAAAAACTATATTGCTTTAACACATTCTAGCAATAATGATTTGAATTTACCTTTTACTGCGTTTGCGGCTTCAATAACTTCTTGGTGAGAAAGAACTTCACCTGTAATACCAGCAGCAGCATTTGAAATGCAACTGATACCAAGAACTTTGATACCGCAGTAGTTTGCAACCATTGCTTCTGGAACTGTTGACATACCAACTGCATCAGCACCTAACATTTCAACCATTTTTGTTTCTGCAGGTGTTTCGTAGTTAGGTCCTGTAAGAGCCATATAAACACCTTTTTTCAAGTTGATGTCTAATTTTTTAGCAACTGACATTGCAATTTCTTGTAAGTCTTTTTTGTATACATCTGTCATATCAGGGAATCTTGATCCTAAATCTTCATCGTTTGGTCCAATTAATGGATTTACGTGCATGAAGTTGATGTGGTCTGTGATTAACATCAAGTCAGATGCGTTAAATTCTCTATTAATACCACCAGCAGCGTTTGTTACGATTAAAGTTTTTACACCTAATTTTTTGAACACTTTAACTGGGTATACAACTTTTTGAATTGGGTGTCCTTCGTAGTAGTGGAAACGTCCTTGCATCATTACAACTTTTTTACCTGCAATTGTTGCAAATACTAAACGACCTTTGTGTCCTTTTACTGTTGATGCTTCAAACCCTGGGATATCACCATAAGAAAGTGCGATATCGCAGAAATCATCAGCAAAATCACCCAAACCTGAACCTAAAACGATAGCGATTTCAGGTGCAAAGTTATTTGTTTTTTCGTTGATATAATCAACTGTTTCTTTTAATTGCATTTATAAAATCTCCTAAACTATATATAAAACACTAAAAAGGCTTGTTGGATTAACCAACAAGTCTGTTATCATCTGCTTCTGACGCTTTAACCATAATTGCGTGTTCAACAGGATTTTCTTTTTTGTAAGAACCATCAAAACCATATTCATCAAAGCCAAAATCTTCTCTTGCTTTTCTTGCTTGGTTTTCGTCTACTAATTTTTTTGCTAATTCAGAAATTTCATATACTAATTGATATCTGTTTTCTGTATTTTCATTTAAGTCCCATGCAACTCTGATTATTTGATCCATTTTTTACCTCATTTTTCTAACAAGTCAATTTTATAATAGAAAAAAAATTTAATCAAGAACATGTTTAATAACCGATTTCACCTAGTTGTATGACTTTTTATTAGCCAAAAGGATATTAAACACCACGAGAATCAAAACTGCTCTACAGACTAATTCCATTACTTTGAAAAATATACTTTAATTTAACTGTAGTTAAAAACTGTAGAAAAAAAATATGGAGAAAAAATATGACAGTAGCAACCAAAACAACTTCCGTAGTTATTATTGAAGATTTTAAACTTACTCGAGTCGGATTAAGATGTGCTCTTAATTCCAACGATGACATTGAAGTAGTAGCCGAATGCGAGGACGCACAAGAGGGGTTATCACTTATCCAAAAATATAATCCTGATGTAGTTCTAATGGATTTAGGTTTACCAGGTATGAATGGTATCGAGGCAACAATCAAAGTTAAAGAAATGAATCCAAAAGTAAAAATTATTGCACTTACTTCTCACGACAGAGAGGAAGAAGTTGTTGCAGCATTAAGTTCAGGTGCTACTGGTTACTGTTTAAAAGATATCGACCCAACAAAATTGGCAGATGTAGTAAGAGATGTTGCAGACGGAGTTTGCTGGCTTGACCCAGAAATCGCACAACTTGCACTAAACTCATTCCCAAAACCTGAAAACACACGACTTCTTGCAAACGGTTCTTCTCAAGAGGGCAGAGTTCCACTAACAGAACGTGAATACGAAGTTCTAAAACATCTCGTTACGGGCAAAAGCAATACCGAAATTGCAAAAGAATTAATCGTAAGTGTTCACACTGCAAAAGCACACGTTTGTTCAATTCTACAAAAAATGTGCGTAAACGACAGAGTCCAAGCAGCAGTAAAAGCCGTAAAAGAAGGACTTGTCTAAAAAATTATACCTTTATCTTCTTGATGTGTACTGGGCGGAACGCAAAAGCGTTCCGCCCTCCTTACTTCATGTATTTACGAAAAAAAAGAGTTATGCAAATCTGCACAACTCTTTATTTAAGAATGATGAATGATGCTTGTTTATATATCTTTTTTCTTTTAATATCCTATTTAAAAATCTCTCAATTAATCTTATTATTTTATTCTAATTAGTCGATGTAGCAAGATAAAACTTCTTGACCTTGTACTTTCATTTTTTTTAATGCTCTTAATTCAGTTTGTCTGATGCATTCTTTTGTTACGCCGTAAATATTACCGATTTCTTCTAATGTTTTTTTAGCAACATTGCCTAAGCCGTAACGCATTCTAACAACATCTTGTTCTCTTTCTTTTAATTTTGAAACAACCATTTCGATGTCGTTTTTCAAGCCTTCAAATTCAACTGAAGAGTGAACGTTTGCTTTTTCATCTGCCAAAATGTCTGCCAATGAAGTTTCTTTACCGTTATCGTTTTCAAAACCACCTTCTAATGAAATTGATTTTGAATATGCTGATAAGTATGTATCAATTTTGTCAGCAGAAATGTTCATTTTTTCAGCAACATCTTTTGTGTTAACTTGGCAATTGTATTCTCTTTCCATTTCTGATTTAACTTTTGAGAATTTTGACAAAGTTTCTTGAATGTATACAGGAATTTTCATGCAATGACCTTGTTCTGAAATTGCTTTGAACATTGATTGTTTAATCCACCAACTTGCATAAGTTGAGAATTTGTAACCTAATTTCCAGTTGAATTTTTCAGCAGCAATCATTAAACCTAAGTTGCCTTCTTGAATTAAATCAACCATTGGCAAACTTGACATGTGAATTGCTTTTTTTGCAATTGAAATAACTAATTTTAAGTTTGCTTGAACCAATTGTTTTTTAGCATTCATATCGCCTTCAGCAGCACGTTTTGCAACTTCTCTTTCTTCAATTGGTGATAAAGGCTTGATTGAAGCCAATTCTCTAACATAAACTGACAAAGTTGAATCATTTTCATTTACTAAAACTTCACTTTTAGCAGGGTTTGTAAAACTTTTTTTCATTTCGATTGGACAATTTTTCATAAGCATCTCTCCTCATCTTCTTATTCTCTCTTTTTTTATAATGATATTTTTTTGAATTTCAACATTTTCGCATTACAAAGTAAGCCATTAAAAGAAAATTTTAACAGACGAACTAAGCCATACGATAGATGTATCTTCGTATTTGCGGGTTTTATTTTTTAGGGTTTTAATAACAGACTTTTAAAAATTCAATTACGCAAGACTCCCACTTGCAAAAAACAATATATAATCTCTATATCTTTAGTATATCATTTTTATATACAAATTTCAACCCCTTTGTGAAGAAATATTAAGACAACTTTATTTTTTTGTTTATTTACTTAACATTACTTAACAATTGTAAAGTGTTATAATTTTGTTCTATAATAGGAACTATGTACACTTTAGCACAATTTATACAAATAAAAAGAGAGGCTCTTGGATTAACTCCATACGGGCTTTCTAAAAAATGTAACATTCCAGCAGCGGTTATTGAAGAAATCGAAGCAGGGCGAGAATTGTTTTTGTCAGTAACTGTTAGACAGAATTTAGCCAAAGGATTACGCTGTTCAGCAGAAGAAATAAAGGCTTTGGAAAAAGATTTTGAGTTTGAAGAAGTCCCAATGGAAGTTCTAGACGTACTAAAACAAAGAATTTTGAATGGCGAAACTGAATTATTCTGCCCGAAATGCAAATCACCATTGAAAGTTAGAGTAGAAACAATGTATGATATTGAGGATAACGTTGTATATACCGCTCGTGGATATTGTACAAAATGCGTGTTCCAAATAAAATAGCCTAAAACCTTACTCCGACATGCTTTTGACATGTTACAAATAGTTAACATTTTATGAAATTTGAGCAATTTTTATTTTCACGATGCTTTAATAGAACATCAAGGTTAGTAAATAGTTAATAGAAAAATATAGGAGAAATTCAATGTTTACAGGTATTCAATCATTCGGTACATCTTACGGTCGTCCAAGAGAAATGGGTGAAACTCCAGCAGATATGGCAAAAGCACAACAATACCAAAAACAAAAATCAGCACCTCACGAATACCGTGGACGTGAAATGGGTGAAAAACCTTGGGAAGTTCCATCAAGAGAACAACAACAAGTAAATTATAATAAAGCAACAGCAGGTTATGCATCAGCACCTACTCGTGGTACATCAAGCAGACCAAGAGAAATGGGCGAAACTCCTGAAGATGTAGCAAGAAATAATCAACCTCAAGATAGCAGACAAAGAGAAATGACTGAACAAGAAAAAAGACTAGACTTGTTTGCATAGTAAATAAAAAAGGTTGAAATAAATTTTAGAACTTTAACGGCGACATTTGATAAATCAAATGTCGCCGTTTTAATGGCACGCTCAAAACAAGCAAAACGAGCGTGCCATTTCGTTATCTTCCTCCTTTCTTTTAAATACAAGTATCATCACTTGTAGCCATAGTTGCTAAAGAAACCAGAGCAGAAAGACCTATGATTACATAGATAGTTCTTGACCAAATTGTCATATCACCAAACAATTTGGCAACTAAATCAAGCCCAAAGATACCAATGAAGCCCCAATTTAATGCTCCGATAATTACGAGAAGATAACTGATAAGTTTTACATATTTTTTCATGCCTAATCCTTTCATAGAAATCACAATAATATTATTTAATAGATTTTTGGATATAAAATCCGAGAAAACTACAATATTTTGGGGAAATATTAACCAAAAGTGGGATATAGGGTTGAAAAAAGGGAAGTATATATATATAATAGATATAGAACATATTTTCATGGGGACGTACTGGATTTTGACAGGATGCTTGATGGGAATAGGTTGCGAGTCCGAGTGCTGTTCTCGGTTATCAACAAGCAAAACAAATTAAGTGCTAACAACAATGTTGTAGTAGCTGATTTCTCTAGAGCACAAGCTCTAGCTGCGTAGATTAAGTTCCGCAGTTCAGCCTTTTGTGTAGTCCAGCTTGCCGATTGCACAAGAGCCACCATGCAAGATGCAGTGCGGTGATGATTGTAACCGTATCAAGCTAACAATCAAGGTGCGGTACACTTGAAAATCCTTTGATTAAGTTATCGGGTTTGACTTTTCCTGACTTAGTTGAACAAATAAAGCCTACACTCGTAGATATTTATTTTTATCCATTTTGGACGCGGGTTCGACTCCCACCGTCTCCATAATTTTAAAATTTTTGAAATTTACCTCTTACAATGCAGTATTTTCAATACTTGCAGAGTTCTGACAAACTTTTATATTTTTAGAAAAATTTGCATAAAAAATTAAAACCCTCTATATCATTGTAATCGAAGTGTTTTTTATTATAAGTACATAAACTATTATCAGGTATTTCTTTTTTACAGTTTTTACAAATCATATGGTATCCTTTGTTATTTTAGTTTTTGTTCATTTGAATCTTTAAATAAATTGTCTTCGTCAAAAACCAAACCTACAATTTCATTGTCAAATAGTAACTATAAGAAGCCGTATCACTGTTATATCGTTTGTCTATTTTTGACACAACACCTATAAGGTGTGCATTGTTAACATTTGAAACATTAAACTTTGACCAATTTATTTTTTTATCTTTAAAACTTCTAGGATTTATGCTTATTTTTTCTTATCTCCCACTTTTAACGTTGAAAAATCATCTGTCAAC
>CAVFCO010000054.1:0-3136 GCA_963620955.1 Alistipes senegalensis
TATAAATTAAAAGAGAATTGTGCTTAGTCTAATATGTATTGAACTAGGACAACAACTTGAAAAGGTGAAAAAATATGTTATAATAAAAGTATAAACAGGTGGTCTTTAATCATGTCGCAATGATTAAAGTTTTAACTCCACAGTTTTATGAGAATAAAACTAGCGTTATGACTGCAATCAACAACGCTAGTTTTTGTTTATTGAACAAAATTGCTATTATAAAATATATAACGGCTAGCGTGAAAATGTTCGTCATAGGCAACCTCCTTTCATCAAAAATCGTTTAGACTTCTAATTTGAGATTGTGGAGTGCCACCTGTTTATGAGTTAATTCTATCTTATGAATTAAAATATTGGAATATATACTAGCAAAAAATCCTATTTATGGTTTAAAATATAGTTATGGAACGTAAATTCAAACTCGTATCAAAATATTCGCCATCTGGCGACCAGCCAAAAGCCATTGAACAACTTGTTAATGGGATTAATTTAGGCTTTGATTCGCAGACTTTACTTGGGATTACAGGTTCAGGTAAAACTTTTACGATTGCAAACGTTATTGAAAAGGTTCAAAAACCAACACTGATAATCGCCCACAATAAAACTCTTGCGGCTCAACTTTATAACGAGTTTAAAGAATTGTTCCCTGAAAATGCAGTTGAATACTTCATTTCGTACTACGATTATTACCAACCGGAAGCATATATTCCAAGAACTGATACTTATATTGAAAAATCAGCAAGCATTAACGAAGAAATCGACAGACTTCGCCACAACACAACTAGAAGTCTTTATGAAAGAAACGACGTTATTGTAGTTGCGTCAGTTAGTTGTATTTATGGCTTGGGACTTCCTGAAAACTACTTCAAAGGTTCAATTGAACTTTCTGTAGGCATGGAAATTTCACGTGAACAACTTTTGGCACACTTGGTAAGTGTTCAATACACAAGAAACGACTTGGTTTTAGAACGTGCAAACTTTAGAGCAAGAGGCGACATTGTCGAAATTATTCCGTCTTACGAAAAAATTATCACAAGAGTTTATTTCTTTGGTGATGAAATCGAAAAAATAGTAAAAATTGATTCAACTACAGGTGAAATCCTTGAAGCGGTTGAAAAAACGGTGATTTATCCGGCGGTGCATTACCTTGCTTACGACGAGGATACCGACGAAACAATTAGCCTTATTAGACAAGAACTTCAATCAAGACTTGCAGAATTGAATAGCCAAAACAAACTTATAGAAGCCCAAAGACTTGAACAAAGGGTTAAATATGATATCGAAATGATTAAAGAAATGGGATATTGTTCCGGTATCGAAAATTATTCAAGAATTATTGAACGCAGACCGAAAGGTTCTGCACCTGCAACACTTTTGGACTATTTTAGAGGCGATTTTTTGACTGTTGTCGACGAATCTCACGTAACTTTGCCACAAATTAAGGGAATGTCGCACGGTGATGCAGCAAGAAAAGACACCCTAATTGAATATGGGTTCAGATTGCCTTGTGCAAAGGATAATAGACCGTTAAAGAATGAAGAATTTTATGCAAAAGTTGGTCAAAAGATTTATATTTCAGCCACTCCGGCAGAATTTGAATTAAAATCTTCTCAACAATTTGTTGAACAAATTATTAGACCAACAGGACTTGTTGACCCTAAAATTAGCGTTCGCCCAATCGAATCACAAATTCCAGACTTGAAAGCAGAAATCGAAAAACGTACTAAAAAAGACGAAAGAGTCCTTATCACAACACTTACAAAACGTATGGCAGAGGATTTGTGCGACTATTTCTTGCAAGAGGGAATAAGAGTTCGCTATTTGCACAGCGAAATTCAATCTCTAGAACGTATTGAAATTTTGCGTGATTTAAGACTTGGCGAATTTGATGTTCTTATTGGTGTAAACTTGCTTCGTGAGGGGCTTGATATACCTGAGGTTTCGCTTGTTGCGATTATGGACGCAGACAAAGAGGGATTTTTGCGTTCAGAAACAAGTTTAATTCAAACAATCGGTCGTGCGGCTCGTAATTCTTGCGGTGAAGTTATTATGTATGCGGATAATATGACCGAATCTATGCAGAAAGCGATTGATGAAACAGAACGCCGTAGAGAAATTCAAATTGAGCATAACAAAAAATATGGAATTATTCCAAAAACAATCAAAAAACCTATTGAAAACAACCTACTTTCACTTGTTGCAAGTTATAGAAATCTTGAAGATATCGTTGCGGAAGAAATGGTTGACTTGGGAATTGAAAAGAAAGACTTGCCAAAACTTATTTCAAAACTGGAAAAAGATATGCATAAAGCAGCAAAAATACTTGATTTTGAACGTGCTACCGAAATCAGAGATCAATTGAAAAAACTAAGAGAAATGGTATAAATTACTTACAACTAGTCTTCGTATTCCAGTTTAGTTTATCTCTGCATTTTAGGTAGTCCATATTGTCATTTAAGATTACCCAAGCCGTAGCATAATTACCAACATCGTAATTGTCATCTAGAAGATCCAAATACATTGAAGGGGTAACACCTTCATTTCTATCTTCTGTCCGATAGTTAAAATCGAAAAGGTCAACTCCTTCTTGGGTTTTACCTTTGATTGGTCCATCTATATCTGCACGTATTCTAAAATCTATAGTTGAGCCTCCCGAAGCCTCAAAACTCAATGCAGTACCATCTGCAAGAAGTACAAATAAAAAACCGTCACTTTTACTTTGTTGATAATAATTCTGATCAGCCTCGCTACCATCTAAATACTTAAACGGAGCAGTAGACCAACAGCCAGTGTTTGAGCCACAGTCTTTTGATACTTTCATAAACTCTGTCATTCTGTCTTTAAATCTTATTGTTTGAGCAGCAGATGTAGTATCTGTGGTAAACCATTCTTCAACTGGTCCATAAACCGCTTCTGCACGACCGAATGCGTCTGTTAGGTTTTGATATATTTTCTTTACTTTTGCAACTTTTTCTTTTTCACCAGTTGATGAATTCAAGTTTGGCAAAGTCAATGCAGAAACAATACCGATAATCCCCATTACGATTAGGGTTTCCGCCAAGGTAAATGCAACGAATTTTTTAACCGTCATACCGCTTTGTTTATTTTGCGTCATACCGCATGAACGAAGTGAATT
>CAVFCO010000055.1:0-9997 GCA_963620955.1 Alistipes senegalensis
CTCTAATTTTACTATACTTGAGGTGTTAGTGTTGCGATTACTTCTTGAACGCACTCAAATGCTAAGTTTTTGAAAATTTTACAATAGGCTGAAAAAATGGTATAATGGTTTTGTTGCCCCAATTCAATATGTTTTGTCTTTGTGAATAAAATTTCAGAAAGGAAAATTTTATGAGCAAAACAACCTCTTACAAGCCATCTTATGCAAACGGAAATTACAGTATTAATGGCAAAACTAAAGCCACAACGTACAAAGACGGCGATACTGTAAAAAGTAATTACAATATGAATAAATACGAAAAATCCGTTTATGATTACGCACAAAAAACTTTGGCACAAATTTTACCTCAGTTGAATACTTTTTCTCCGGAAACTTTAAAGGGTATTCAATCTCAGTTAAATGCTTATCAAAATCAAGGTGAAAAATCGATTAATAATATTTATACACCGATTTTGAATAATTTAAAAACAGATATTGCTTCACGATTTGGAAATATTGATAATTCAATGTTTTTGGATAAATTAAACAATATTGAAAGTTCAAGAGCGGATTCTATTGCACAGTTGGCTGAAAGTTTACTTTCAAAACGCAATGAGTTAGTAAATAGTGAATTGTCAAACAGATATAATCTTGTTAACTTATTAAATTCTTTGCAAAATCAATACAATAACACTGCAATGGATTCTATTTCAACAGCATTGAATGTTGCAAACAGTGTAAAAGGTTATGGACAATCATCATCTTCGGGGTTTGATTTTACCTCATTAATTCCATTATTGACACTTATGTTATAAAAAACTCATATAGCGGTAAATTCACTTTTACCGCTATTTTCTCCAATTCTTGCATGTGAAATAATTTGACGATATAATCGAATTATGAATATTATACAAGAATTTGATACGATTACTGCGATTTCAACTCCTTTAGGTACAGGCGGAGTTGGTGTTATAAGAATTTCTGGCGAAAAAAGTTTTGATATTACAGAAAAAATTTTTACTGGAAAAATTACTCCAAGAATGATTTGCCACGGTTGGATTGTAGATGACGGCAAAAAAATTGACGAAGTTGTTGTTTTACCTTTTAAAAATCCAAACAGTTATACTGGTGAAGATGTAATTGAAATTCAATGCCATGGCGGAGTTAACGTAGTAAAAAATATTCTTGATATAGTTCTAAAAAATGGTGCAAGAATGGCTGAAAGAGGCGAATTTACTAAAAGAGCCTTTTTAAATAAAAAATTAGATTTATCTCAAGCAGAGGCAGTTGCTGATTTAATTCATTCAAAAACTCAAAATTTTGCAATTCAATCTGCAAAGAATTTATCTGGTGTTCTTGCTCAAAAAGTAAACGAAATTAAAAAAGATATTTTTGAAACTTTGTCTAAAATTGTTGCTGGAATTGATTTTCCAGAAGATGTGGCAGAACCATCTTATGAAAGTTTGATTAGTGATTTCGAAAATCAAATTGAAAAAATCGACAAAATTTTATCAAGTGCGAAATCTAGTAATATTATGCGTCAAGGAATTAAGGTTGCAATTGCGGGTAAACCTAATGTGGGCAAATCTTCTTTGTTTAACACTCTTTTGAGCCTTGATAGAGCAATTGTTACTGAGATTGCCGGCACAACAAGAGATGTTTTGACAGAAACTCTTGATTTAGGTATTCCGGTTACCTTAATTGATACGGCTGGAATTAGAGAAGATGAAAACATTGACAAGGTTGAAGAAATCGGTATTGAATATTCAAAACAAGCCGTTCAAGAAGCGGATTTGGTGTTGTTTATGTATGACTTGTCAAAGGGTTTAAGTGATGCAGACAAAACAATTTTAGATTTTGCGAAAGAGAAAAAACATTTAGTAATAGCAAACAAGTGTGATTTGTCAGATGAACGACCTAATGATACAATTTGTATTTCTGCAAAAAATCAAATTGGCATAGAAGAATTAAAACAAAAAATCAAAGATATTATTATGGAATTTTCTGTCGAGGATACAGAATTTATTACAAATAATCGTCAACAAAATTGTTTGCAAAAAGCACGTGAAAGCCTAATGCAAGCATATATGGCAGCAAAAGTAAACGAACTTCAAGACTTGATTTCAATTGATGTAAAACAAGCATTGCTATGTTTAGATGAAATTACTGGAGAAGTAATTACAGACGATATTTTGAACAATATTTTCGACAATTTTTGCATTGGCAAATAATTGTGTTAAAATAATAATATGTTCACAGGAATTATTGAAGAAACAGGTATAGTAAAAGACTTTAAACTTCTTTCTGAAAACGCAGAAATTTCTATTGATTGTTTAAAAGTTTTGAATGACACAAAAATAGGCGATTCTATTTCTATTAATGGTGTTTGCCAAACTGTTGTGAACCTTACAGAAACAGGATTTAGTGCAGAAGTTTCAAAAGAAACTTTGGGGGTTACTAATTTTTCAGAACTTAAAAAAGGTGAAAAAGTTAACCTAGAACGAGCATTAACATTGAATGAAAGAATTGGTGGACATATTGTTTCAGGTCATGTTGATAGCGTTGCAACTTTTGTTTCTGCGGTTAAAAATTCTGACTTTTACGATATGAAATTTGAGGTTTCAGATGAGGCTTCACGTTATATTATCAAAAAAGGTTCAGTAACTTTAAATGGTATAAGCCTTACTGTTGCTGATATTCAAGGAAATATGATTAGAATTGCAGTAATTCCGCACACTTTTGAAAATACAAATTTATCTTGTTTAAAAACAGGTCAAAAAGTTAATTTAGAAACTGATGTTTTTGCAAAATATATTGAAAAATTTTTGTTAAATGAAAAAACTTCATCAGCAATTTCGGAAGATTTTTTGAAAGAAAATGGGTTTATGTAATGAGCGAATTTAAGTTTGATAAAATTGAAGACGCAATAAAAGATTTTCAAGCCGGAAAACCTATAATTGTCGCAGATGATGAAGATAGAGAAAATGAGGGCGACTTGTTATGCTCTGCTCAATGCGTTACTCCGGAGATAATTAATTTTATGGCAAAAGAATGCAGAGGCTTGATTTGTCTTGCTATTGCCGATGAAATTGCAGATAATTTAGATTTGCCACAAATGGTTGAAAAAAATACCGAAAAAATGAGAACAGCATTCACTTTAAGTATTGATGCGGCTCAAAGATTTGGTGTTACAACAGGAATTTCGGCTTTTGATAGAGCAAAAACAATCGAAGTTGCGATTTCAAAAGATGCAAGACCACACGATTTGCGTCGCCCAGGGCATGTTTTCCCATGCGTTGCAAAAAAAGGTGGGGTTTTGACAAGAATTGGACACACCGAAGCATGCGTTGATATGGCAATTCTTTCTGGACACAGACCTGCAGGGGTTATGTGCGAAATTATGAAAGTAGACGGCTCAATGGCAAGACGTGATGACTTAAGAGAATTTGCAGATAAACACGGTTTCAAATTCATTTCTGTTTCTGAACTTGTTGCATATCGTTTGCAATCTGAAAAACTTGTTGTTCGTGAAGCAGAAGCCTTTTTGCCAACAAAATTCGGTGATTTTAAAATTTATGGATACGTAAATAAAGTTAACGGGCATGAGCATGTTGCTTTGGTTAAAGACGATGGCTCAGACAAAATTCCACTAATAAGAGTTCACTCTGAATGCTTGACTGGGGACGTGTTCCACAGTTTAAAATGCGACTGCAATTCTCAACTTCACGGTGCGTTGAGAATGATTGAAGAATATGGAAAAGGTGCTTTGGTTTATATGCATGACCACGAGGGCAGAGGAATTGGACTTGTTAACAAAATAAAAGCATATTCTTTGCAAGAAAAAGGTCAAGACACAATTGAAGCAAATATTTCTTTAGGTTTTGACGAAGACTTAAGAGATTATGGTGTTGGGGCTCAAATTATCCGTGATATTGGCTTTACAACATTTAATTTGATTACAAATAACCCTAAAAAAATTGTCGGTTTAGAGGGTTACGGATTAAAAATACACGATATAGTGCATTTAAAATCTGAAATTACGGAATATAATAGAAGATATTTGAATACTAAAAAAGAAAAAATGCATCATACTTTATAAAAGGAAGATTTATGGAAAACGCAAATTACGAAACACAGGTTTTAAGTAGCAATTTATATAAAATTTTTGCAGGGGTATACAACGATTTTCGTTCAGTCGCTGCAAGTGATTATATGTTTGAGTTAGAACCTTTAGAATACCAAGATTTTATTGATGCAGTAAATAAAGATTACGTAAAATGTATTGTATTGTTGGAAAATCATATTCCAACAGCATTTTTGGTTTATACAACAGCAATTTCAGAATCAATTGAGTTGAATGTAATTCACTGTTTGGGTCAAGAAGATTTGACAACAAAAAGAAAAATGCTTGTTGAAAGATTTTTGAAAGAAACAGAAATTGAACGTCAAGAAAAAGCAGTTTGTTACCCATTATTGGGTGTACAATCAGGATTTACAAGTGATATCGCTCATTATGGCTTCAAATTTGTAGGTCTTGCTGTTCTTAGATTTATGATGGATAACAAAAATTCAGAAGAAATTCTAAGAAGTGTTCCTGAAACTCCTCATGATGAAAGTTACCAAATCACATCTTGGGAAGATATGTATTATGATAAAGCGGTTGAAGTTATTCATGAAGGTTTCAGAACTGCTTCAGATGCGTTATTTGATACAAGATATTTAACAAAAGAAGGTACTGACGATATTTTAGACAAAATTGTAAACAGTGTTTATGGTGAATTTTTACCAGAATCGACAAGTGTTCTTTTGCATAACGGTCGTCCTTGTGGCTTCTGCTTTACAAATATTACAGGCGGAACAATTGCAAATATTCCGTTGGTATCTATTCAAAAAGAACATCAAGGCAAAGGTTTGGCAAAATATTTGGTTAAAAAATCAGTTGAAACCTTGTTGAATATGGTACAATCAGGCGAAAGAGGTTTTACAGAAGTGAATGTTTCTGCTGAAACAAATAATATTCCTGCGTTGAAAATGTACCGCCATATCGGATTTAAAGAAGATTACAGTTATCCTCAATCTTACTTGCCTAAAAAATAATGTTATTAAACATTAAAACCTTGGCATATACTTCTTATGGAAAACGTTAATTGGTTAAAATTAAAATTAAATCAAAAGTTGATGAATTTGCAATCGGCAAAAGCCAATATTAATGCGGATTTGTCCTCTCAGACTGGAAATGCAAAAAATCTTGTTCAAAATACGCATAACAAAATTATTAACCAATATCAACAACAATTCATAAACCCTCAACAACTTCGTATGAACAATCTTGCGAGTATTGATAGGGCTATTTATGTGAAAAATCTGCTAAATCTACCCAAAAATATGGTAGAATTTCTTGTTATGGTTCAAGATAATGGGAAAATGCCTAATTTACAAAAATCTGAAAATCAAGGTAATTTGAATAAGCCAAACGTTCCTAATAATCCGAACCAACCGAACCAACCAAATCAGCCGAATGTTCCAAATAACCCAAACAGACCAAACGGTAACGTTCACCCTGATAGACCGAACATTCCAAACAATCCTAATAAACCTAATGGCAATGTAAATCCAGACAAACCGAATATTCCGAATACTCCAAACCGTCCAAATGGTAATGTTCAGCCTGATAAACCAAATGTTCCAAATCAGCCAAATCGACCAAACGGCAACGTAAATCCTGACAGACCAAATCGTCCGAATGTTCCTAATAATCCGAACAAGCCACAACAACCTCAAAAGCCGGACGCATTTGAAAAGTCGTTTAACAATATAAAAGACAACATAAATAACGCAAAGGATAATATTGCTAACAATTTGAACAATATAAAAGAAAATGTTCAGCAAAAAACAGAAAATTTTATCCAAAATACAAGGCAAAATCTAAAAAATCAATCGTTACACAATCCGCATCATCAATTGCATAATGCGGTTAGAAACAATGTGCGAAATAATGTTCTGCTAAATCAACAAACTGCTCAAGATATGGAAATGACAGAGCAAATTCAGGCAAATAATCAAAAAACTCAGGGTATGACACCTGAAGAATTAGCACAATTCAAGCAAAATCTTGCATCTCAACTTAGTTCGAACGTTAATTTGTCGAATGTTTCTGCTCTTTTGCAAAAAAATAGCAAATTAGCGATGAATAAAATGGTTTCAATGATGTCAATGGCGACAGCCCAAGGTATGACTGACATTAAACCTCTGCAAGATACCGTAAACATTATCAATGCAAGTGTTTCTGCGACTTCTCAAAACGATGCAACGCAAACACTCAAAAACTTAATGCTATTGTATCTTCCTTGGCTTCCTTTACAAGAGGGGGTTGGGTTTGACTTGGAAATTGAACAAGATGAAGATGCACCTGAATCAGATACGTATATAAAAATTTTGATTACGACTGTGAATTACGGAAATCTAAGTGCGACGGTAAGTTTGGTTTCAGGTAATTCTGTTGATGTTTCAATTACTTGTTCTGAAAAATTCCCTAAAAAAGAATTGTTCAAACGTTTAAACAAAGACGGTTCGCAACACTCAATGCAGACCGTTATTGACTTTAAAGAACAAAAACCGCAAGAGCAATTGGAAACACTTAATCCAAAGGCAAAGGTTAATTTGTCTAACGTAAATCAAGTTAATCCGTACTTATTGTTGATTTCTCACGCAATAATCAGACATACAATTGAGATTGATGCAACAATTACAATCGGTCAACAACCTATTGACGATTAGGTTCTAGGGTATAAATATCAAGAACTTCCGCCCCAAGACTGTATTCGCCGATGTTGTTAACGATATAAGTTTTTGTTTTTAAGTTATCGTATTTTGCTTTGAAGTCTGAAAGAGCCATGATTTTGTTTGGCACAGAAACATTCAATAATTTTTGCAATTTTGGAAGATATTTTTCTTGAGGGTCTGTTGGAGTTGCGATACAAACGGCTGTTTTTAATTCGAATGTTAATCGCATTTCTTTCAACATTTCTTTTGATTTTTTTGCAAATTCATACATTTTTTCAAAAATTTGCTCACAATCTTCAATATTTTGAACAAAAATTAGATATCCATTCATAGTTTGTTTGCAAGTTGCTTTGAAATTTTGCAAAATACAATTTCTGAACATCAAGCGATATTCTACAATTTTTGTTTCAATATCAACGGGTTTTTCTGTTTCAAGTAGGTAACTTTCGCCAATTCTTTGAATTTTAATATCAAAAAGCATAACAAATTCTTTGCTTTTGCTTTCAAGAACTTTTGCATTTTTTTCTAATTTTTGATTGAAAGTTCTTTCGTATCTTTTGCAACCGTCGCTGTGAACTTTGTCATAAATTTGTTCAAACTCAATAACAAAGTAGATTACATAAACAATTAATCCTGCCATAATAAGCATTTCAATTGCAAAAACAGCAAGTGTGAAATCCACTGGACTTATTGATAAATCAGGTTTGTAGATTAGACTTTGGAAGTTATAAATAGTATCAAAACACATTTGGATTTGTTCTGGCAATTTTATTTTCATCATTGATAAAATAAAATCAACCATTGTCAAAAGTGCGACTAGAACTAAACAAAATTGATATGCTTTTAGAGCCTGAATAGTTGCGTGAAAACTGAATTTGATAAATTTATGCAATATTTTAAATCCTTATTAATTGTTTTTATTTTTTTGAGATTTTCTAAACCAGTAATAAACGGCTCTTGCAACACGGTTAGAACTGTGTCTTACAAGTCCGTCACGGCTTTCTTCAATCAATTTCTTTTCAACAATGTCTACGTGAATATTATTTTTGTCTAAAACAACTGGCATTTGACCGTGTTCAGCATATTTTTCAGACATGTTTGTAGGTAAAACATTGTTAACTAATACGGCATCAACTAAATTTTCGCTTCCGGCATGTTTGTATAATGCGTTCAAGTGGTCTGAAACAGCGAAGTTATCAGTTTCTCCAGGTTGTGTCATGATATTGCAAACATAGATTTTTTTAGCGTTAGATTTGATAATTTCTTCTGAAATTTCTTTGATTAATAAGTTTGGAATTACACTTGTATACAAACTTCCAGGTCCTAAGATAATTAAATCAGCATCTTTGATTGCTTCAATAACATCTTCTAATGCCTTACAATTTTCAGGTTCTGTGAATAAACGTTTAATTTTTTTGTGTTCTTCTGGAATTGCAGATTCGCCGTGAACGATTGTTCCGTCTTCGTATTCTGCAGCAAGACGCATATCATCTAATGTTGAAGGTAATACACGACCTCTGATTGAAAGTACGTTTGAAGATTCTTTTACTGCACGAACCATATCACCAGTGATTGAGCATAATGCAGTTAGGAATAAGTTACCGAAACTATGACCTTCTAAACCTTCACCTGATTTAAAACGATATTGGAATAATTTTGTAATCAAATCATCGTTGTCAGCCAAGGCTGCAATACAGTTTCTGATATCCCCAGGAGGTAGAACACCCATATCTTCTCTTAATCTACCAGATGAACCGCCGTCATCACCAACAGTTACAACCGCTGTGATGTTATTTGTAATTCTTTTGATACCTCTTAATAACATTGATAAACCTGTACCGCCACCAACTGCAACGATTTTAGGTCCTCTGTTTAATTTTCTTCTTCTATATAAAGTTTCTAAAAGTGTGTTATTTTCTTTGCCGTTGTGTAAATCAAGGATAGAAAGATTTGTTTTTTGCCAACCTTTGAAGAATAAATATGCACCGAAAATAGTTACGATTACTGATAAAATATCAGTTGGAACTGTCAATGCAATTTTTCTGATAAATTCCATAATGAAATATACTGGACGAAGGTTAAACAAAATCATTAAACCGATTGTGATTAATAATGAGCCTAAAAAGATTAGGAAAAACCATCTTTTGATTTCCAATCCTGGGATTAACCAGCCGGCTTCTTTCATTGTGTCTTTAAATGTATCTTTAAATTTATTATTCATCTTCTTCTATACCTTGTTATTCTTTAAAATTCAATAATACTAATCAACCCAACCAGATTTTTTTACTTTGATGTAATTTACTGGTTCTGGAGTGATTAATTCTTTTGCAGATTTAATAATTTCAACCGAGTTTTCATATTTGTTTGAAAAATGGATAGAATCTGCTTCTACGATTGTTTTTCCGCCTAAATTATTGTCGATTTCACTTGTTGATAATAAGTGTTTAAGTCTGTTTATGTTAAATTCAAGATTTGAATTATCTTTTGCATCGAAATCAATTGTGCCGTCAGCATTGTAAGTTTTGTCTAAGAAAATTTCTTGAGCAACTGTAATTTCAACGTGTTCGCCAACTTTTTTAGTAATGTCGCCTGCTGAACCATAGTAGATTAACCAAGGTGAGCATTTTTTGATTGCTTTTGCAATTGAACATGCAAAAGTAAAATCTGTTGCGGCTTGTTTGTACATTGCTCCATGTGGGCGAACGTGTTCAACTTCTAAACCGAACGTTTTTGCAAAAGAAGTTATCGCACCAACTTGGTAGATTACGATTGCTTCGATTTCTTCTTCTGTAAGTTGCATTTCACGGTAGCCAAAGCCTTGAATATCGTCAAATCCAATGTGAGCACCGATTACAATGTTTTTTTCTTTTGCTCTCATTAAAGCATTTTTGATAACCATTGGGTCGCCGGCATGGAAACCGCATGAAATATTTACAGAACTAACATAATCTAAAATGTCGTATTCTGCATCATTTTTATAAATACCGAAACTTTGTGCTAAATCGCAGTTAAAATCGATATTTTTTATTTGTTTTCTTTCTAATATTTCTTTCATAAAAAAATGTACCTCTATTTTAGTAATATTATACATAATAAAGATTTTAATGCTATATCTTTATAATAATTTAATAAAATTTTTATTTTGTCTTGAAAATTTGTAAAAAATAGTTTATAATGGTAAAAAAAAGAGGATTTAAACTATGGCTGAAAGTATTGAAAATAAAGCCCTTCACCT
>CAVFCO010000056.1:0-2911 GCA_963620955.1 Alistipes senegalensis
CAGGTCGTTTAATGGAAGGTCGTCGTTGGTCAGACGGTTTGCACCAAGCAATTGAAGCAAAAGAGGGAGTAAAAATTCAAGATGAAACTCAAACTCTTGCAAGTATTACTTTCCAAAACTTATTCAGATTGTATCCTAAATTATCAGGTATGACTGGTACTGCGATGACTGAAGAAGCCGAATTTGGCAAGATTTATAACCTTGAAGTTACAATTATTCCAACAAATAAAAAAGATATCAGAATTAACTATTCAGATGTTATCTATAAAACAGAAAAACAAAAATATTTGGCTGTAGTTGATGATATTATTGCAATGCATAAACTTGGACGACCTGTTTTGGTTGGTACAATTAGTATTGAAAAATCTGAATATATTTCAAACTTGTTGAAACAAAGAAATATTCCACACAATGTTTTGAACGCAAAACATCACGAAAAAGAAGCATACATAATTGCCCAAGCCGGACGAAAAGGTGCTGTAACAATTGCGACAAACATGGCTGGTCGTGGTACAGATATCTTGTTAGGTGGTAATGCTGAATATTTGGCAAAAGAAAAATTAGAAAATCTTGGAATTACTCCTGATGATGCTGATTACGAGGCTAAAAAAGACGAAATTCTTGCTCAAACTCGTGAGCAAACAGAAAAAGAACACAAAGAAGTAGTTGCTGCGGGTGGTTTGCATGTAATCGGTACAGAAAGACACGAATCTCGTCGTATTGACAACCAATTAAGAGGTCGTGCTGCACGTCAAGGCGACCCTGGGTCTACAAGATTTTTCTTGTCTTTACAAGACAATTTGATGAGAATTTTCGGTGGTGAAAAGATTATCAACTTGATGAATGCGTTGAATGTAGATGAAGATATGGCAATCGAAAACCCTATTATCACAAGTCAAATTCAATCTGCACAAAAGAAAGTTGAAACTTATCACTTTGACATAAGAAAAAATGTCTTGGAATACGACGATGTTATGAATGTTCAAAGGGAAAAGTTCTACGAACAAAGAAAGAAAGTTCTTTTTGGCAAAAACTTGTCAGAAGATGTTATTTATATGATTGAACGAGAAATTGAACGCTTAATCAGTGCGTATATTTCTCCAAATATGCAAATTGATGAATATATTGAAGAAGATTTGAATACTTTAATCAAAGAATTGCACTCAATTATTCCTCAATTGTCAAATCTCACAGTTGCGGATATCAGAAACTTGTCATTTAGTGAAATGTACGACAAATTGGTAGAACTTGCAAAACAAAAATATGCAGAACACGAAGAAGAAATGGTTAACTTCTACAACGAAGTAATTTCTCAATACGAGGAAAATCCAAGAGTTCAACACCCATTTGAAGATGACAATATCGCAAGAAGTGTTGAAAGAGATATTATGCTTCAAGTTGTTGATAACAGATGGATTGACCACTTACACAATATTGATATTTTGCGTGATGGTATTGGATTAAGAGCATACGGTCAAAAAGACCCTCTAATCGAATACAAAAAAGAAGCGTATGATTTGTTTAATAATATGATGTACGATATTCAAGCAGAAACTGTAAAACACTTGTTCAGAACAAAATTTGGTGTTCAAATCGTACAAAGAGAAGAAGTTGAAACAAATCTATCAAGAGCCGCTGAAAACTTCGATAGTTCGGAAGAAAAGGACGAAATCGAAGTAAAACCTATTAAAAAAGGTGAAAAAATCGGCAGAAATGACCCTTGTCCTTGCGGTAGCGGTAAAAAATACAAAAATTGCTGTATGAATAAGGAAAACTAGGTAGACTTATGCAAAGCGATGTTGAATTAGGTCTTGAAGATAACGAGCAAATACTTGCTATAGGCTATAAAAATCAAATATATTTTGTTTGTGCAACTATTTTGTTCGTTGTTGTCATTGTTGCTTTGCTTTTTAGTTTGCTTGTTATTTCTTCTGATTACTTAAGTTTTAGCAAATGCTTTTACTTAGTTTTAATCGTTTTTTTAACTTGGTTAACAAAAGTTTTTTACGATTCGTATCAATATAATCAAGTTTATATTACAAATAAAAGAATTATAATTACTCAAAAAGACCGAATTGAGGGGATTCCATTTAACGAGGTTCAATACTTCAACACTGCGGATTTGGATATATCAACGTTGAATTTGAAAAGTAAACGAAAAATTGTTTTTGCGTATACAAATTTAGATGATGTAAAAAACGAATTTGTGAAATTATACCCAAATTATAAACAACCAAAAATCACTTTAAGGCAAATAATTGCAATATGTTTGGCGATTGGTGTTGTTGCTTTTTTCAAAATGCCAGAGGAATATTTGTTAAAAATTCAACGCAAATTGACTCCTGAATACGATAGAATTGAAAAATCAATCGAAATTACTGATGCTCAATCTTATATGACATATATGCAAAGAACTTTGAAATTGCACTGGACTCCGCCAAAATTAGAAAATGATGCAAGTGTAGTTGTGGAATTTAAAATAAAACCTGATGGAACAATTTTCGACGAAAAAGTTGTTGAAACTTCCGGTAATAGGGAAATGGATAATTCCGCTCTGTTTGCACTAAGAAATGCAACTCCATTAAGAAAACTTCCAGCAGATTTAAGACAAGAAAAAGAAGTTAAAATCAATTTCACATTTGATTACAACGTAAAAAAAGAGAATAATTTAACTGTAGATTGATCGTCAATATTATTTCAATTCTATTAAATCGTTAATTATCAGATTTTTAAAATTTTCGTCAATTGATTTTAAATCAACGATATCAACTTCGTAGGGTAAAGTTGAATCGTTAAAAAACATAAGAATTTTACCTAAAGTATCTGCAGAAATTTTTTCATTTTTTAATTCTACAGCAATATCAATATCGGAATATTCTTTATTAGTGCCTTTTGCACGAGAGCCAAAAAC
>CAVFCO010000057.1:0-7885 GCA_963620955.1 Alistipes senegalensis
AAGCCTATCAGTTGACCGATAGACATTAAATAAACACGAGGATATTAAGAGAGAGAGTATAAAAAATCTTTTTTAGTTAAATTGCTTTGCAGGGTATGTATTTACCGCTGTTTTTGAATTTAAAAATTGCAATCTAGACATTAAATCGTTGTTGTTTGAAATTTGTTCTTTTGCTTGAATCATCATTGATTCTCTCATTGCAGATGTGAACATGCTGTTTTGCAATGCCATTGAGTTTGATACTCTTGTTCTTGTATTAACTCTTGTAGCAGTTTTAGCAATTGCTTTTTCACCTGCTTGTGCTTCTGTTGCATTTGTTGAAGCAGCCGCTTGAGTTGCTTGAGATTTGAAGATGCCTTCTGCAAATGGATTTGCTGCTTGAGCCATTGCTTTTCTTGCTTCTGACATTACTTCATTTTGAACAGTTGTTTTAAAGATATTGTTGTTATATTCGTTGTGTGATGCAGATGCTTCTACTGCTTGAGAAGATTTTGATGCAGCACGTTGAAAAATAGCATCAGTTACAGCATCAACCATATTTCTATCGATTTTTTGTGCTATGAAATTTGTTGTTGCAGTTAAACCGTTTGTCATATTTTTCTTCTTTCAATATCCTTATACTTATTTAAGTATATTTTCCTACAAAAATTGCTTTTTTTTCTACATGTTTGTTAACTTTTGTAACAAACAAAAATGACACAGTTTTTAACTGTGCCATTTTCATTTGAGTTATTCTGAAATTACTATTTACAGCAAGGTTTGCAGCAGAATCTTCTTGCGTGAGTTGTTCTGTATTTCATTTCTCTTTTAATTTTTCTGTATTCAGATTTTTGGTCGCATTTTAAGATTGCTTTAAAATCTTTATCCATGCATTTTAAAGTTGATTTTAAGTCTTTAAAGTCATCTTTTAAAACTCTTTCTTTATCTCTAACGTCGCTTTTATCTAAGCAAGAAGCACTCAAAGATTTGCACAAGCATTTGTGGTCAGTTTTGATTTTATCGCCGATACATTCTAAGTCTGAATCGTATCTGTCTTCAATCTCCATTGCTTGATCTCGTTGGCAAGAATCAAGATTTAATCTGCAATAAAGTTCTTCACGTTTTTGGTCTTTGCAATCAGAAAAACAGTTTTTTGCACGTTCTGCACATTCTGCACAAGTTGGTTTTTCTTCGCATTGTTTTTCGCATTTTGGTTTTGCATTGCAACCGCAATCGTCTTTTGGAACGCTACAACCACAACCTGCATAAGCACTTCCGGTTGCTAATGCCATTGTTAATGTTAATGCCATTAATAGTTTTTTCATAATAATTTCTCCTTTTGAATAATTTTCAAATATCTCTAACATTTCCATTGTATTTATCAAAAGGATTTTTCCTATATCTATGTGGCTAAAAAAATATTATTCAACAGGGTAGAAAAAATGGCGGATTTTTGTGAAACAAAAATCCGCCATAAAAAGTTATTTATTTTATAAATTAATCATTATAAACGCTTGTATCTTCGTTTAAGATAATTAAGATATTTTCGCCTTTTTTAGTTTTGTAGTGTAAACCTGGAGTAACAAGTCCAAGTACAAGACCTACAGAGCAACCGATTGGAGTACCGATTGCGATACCAGTACCAATTGCTGCTGGATTTGGAATAAACGCAAAGCCAACACCTGCACCAGTACCAACTGCACCAAGACCAACTGTCCAGCCTAGGATTTTGCTAAATGTCATCCATGGACCTTCTTTTAAAGTTCTGTCTTTTGTGAATGGGTCTGCATCAATTTCGTATGATTTACCATTTGGTAAAACAAGTTGTCTAAATTTCATAGAAACTCTAGCATTTTTGTTTAACCATTTTGGTTTTTGAACATTTGTTACTTCTGCAGTTAAGCAAGAGCCTTTAGGAATAACCAAAGAGCCTTCTTCTGTGTAAACACCGTCTTTGAATACGAAGTTTACGATATCACCTGCGTGTGATTTTTTAGACCAATATTTTTGGTCAAATGCGATTCTTAAAACGTTATCTTTTAGGATAACTTTTCTCAAATTTGTAACAGTAACAGCATTGCAAGGTGCTTTTTTAGAAACATTTAAGTGTTCAACACCAAGAACTTTTTCTGTAGAAGTGTTGTTATATTGAGGTTTTACCAAGTTTAATTTTTGGTAAAGTTTGTATAATAAAACTGCTGCTTCTGCTCTTGTTAAATCATTGTTAGGGTTTAACATTCTAACATCTGGGTGATTTACGTATAAGCCGTAACTAATTGTTTTTGCATAAGCATATTTTGCCCAAGATGGGATTGCTACGTAATCGTTAAAGCCTTTCAAAACTGAAGTATCAGCAGTTGAGTCTTTTGTAATGTGGCTTAAGATTGATGTTACTTCTGAACGAGTAAGTTTTCTGTTTGGTTTGAATGTGTTATCTGGATAACCGTAAACCAAACCTAATTGTTGAGAACGTAAAACATCTGCATAGTAGCCGTCATTAACGCTTACGTCTGTAAATTTGTTTTTAATTTTTACGTTTAAGTTGTCGTTTGATAATAATTTCAATAATGAGTGAACAAATTCAACACGAGTAACTGATTGTTCAGGGTTAAAATAGCCTTTTGCATCTGTGTTCATAATTGCTCTGTCAACAACAAAGTTAATTTCTTTTGAAGCCCAATAACTTGCATTTACGTCGCTTGTAACCTTAGCGGCTGCGATTGCTGGTAAAAAGTTAAAACTTACCATTAATACAGATAAAAGGCTTGCGAAAAATCTTTTCATATTTATACCTCACTTAGTGTTATACAAGTCATATTATTTCATATTTTTTTTGTAATTTCAAGTGATACTTTATTAATTTTTTACATGAAGAATTAAATAAAATAAAAAATTTATTCATTCTTGTAATTGAATTTTGACAGAATAAAACTTAGTATACTACCTGATACAAGCATAATTGTACCAAGGATTATGAATGTGTGTTGAATGCCAAAATGATGAGCAAGAACACCGCAAAGGTAACTGCTGATTGAAATTGTACCCATAAAGCAAAGTGAGTTTATGCTCATGACTCTGCCTCGTTTTTCACTGTCTACAATGTTTTGCAAAAGAATATTTTGAGGAGATGCAACACTTGTTACTCCTAAACCTGCAAAAAACATCAATAAAAGTGCAAGGTGAGGAGTGTTTGTAAATCCTAAAAGTATATAAACTATTGAAATTATTGAACTACCAAAGAACAAAATTCGTCTTAATCCTCTGATTGTTGTTTTTGCGGAAAGTAAAAGTGATGAAAGTAGCGAACCCACACCAACTGCACTCAATAAATATCCTAAAATGTGGGCATTATCTTTTAGTACATCAACTGTGTAAATCGGCAATAACATTGGGTATGCAAGCATTAATAAGCAAAATAGTGCCAAATATGTTTGCAAAACAAAGATTTTTGGATTGTGGCAAATGTATGAAAATCCGTCTATTAAATTGTGGAAAACATTATCGTTTTGAACTTCTTCGCTTTTGACGTCGTCAATTTTCATCATTTTTACAAGGAAAATATTTGGTAAAATGCACAAAAAGTTTATGAAAAAGCAAATTGTTGCATTAGTGTAGGCAATTAACATACCGCCGATTGCAGGTCCTATAAACCTTGCAAGGTTAAACATTGAAGTATTCAAAGTTATTGCATTTGACAAATCTTTTTTATCATCGACTAGCAATATAAATGTCGATTGTCTTAATGGTGCATCTAGTGCGGCAATACAGTTCAAGAAAATTCCGCAAATGATGATTGTTTTCAAGTTAAAATGTCCAGAAAGAGTTATCAGTGTGATTAACAAGGTTTGAACTGCGAACAAAATTTGGACTAAAAATAATAATTTGTGCCTATCGAATTTATCAATAATAACTCCCATAAATGGAGTTAGCAAAAATAATGGGATTGCGTTGAAAAACATTACCGTACCCATTGTTAGAGGCGATTTTGTTATATCGTAAACAATCCAGTTTATCGCAATATTTTGAATCCAAAACCCAATTTGGCAAATTGCTAACCCTGGAAAAAACAATCTAAAATTTCTATATTTGAATGATCTAAAAATTAATTTCAATTTCTCCATAATTTAATTATATACAAAATTAAGAAATTGTTTTACAAAAATATGCAATGCCTTTTATTATTCATGTATATTTTGTATAATAATGTGTGGAGGAAATTTAAAATGAAAACAATTGAAAGTTTTAAAGTTAACCATAATATATTGCAAAAAGGTATGTATATTTCAAGAATTGACGGCGATATTGTAACTTACGATATCCGAATGAAACGCCCAAACAATCCTGAAAATGACTACTTAGAAAATGCTTCAATGCATACTTTTGAACATCTTTTTGCAACTTATGCAAGAAATTCTAAATATTCAGAAAACATTATATATGTAGGTCCAATGGGCTGTAGAACAGGTTTTTACTTCTTGGTAAGAGATAAAATTTCGCATCAAGAAGCACTAGATTTGTTTAGAGATGCACTAAACTTTATAAAAGATTTTGTCGGACAAATCCCAGGAACTACAAAAATTGAATGTGGAAACTACTTAGAACACGACCTAGGTGGTGCAAAGGCTATTGCTGAAGATATGTCAAAAGTTCTAAAAGATTGGACTGTGGAGAAAATGTCTTATGAGCAATAACCTTACTATTGGTATAATTGGGGCAATGGATTGCGAGGTTTCAAAGTTAAAACAAAAACTTCAAAAACTTGAAGAAATCCAACACGGCAGTTTAAAAATCAGCCTTGGAAATTTTTGCGGACATAAAATTGTTCTTGTAAAAAGCGGTGTAGGTAAAGTTAATGCTGCATTGTGTACTCAATATATTATTGATAAATTTAACACTGATTACATTATCAATACTGGAATTGCTGGTGGTATCGCTGAAAATCTTGAAGTAGGTGATATTGTTATTGGCGAAAAACTGGTACAATATGATTTTGATGTATCTGCAATTGGATATGCTAAAGGTTATATGTGTACTGGAATTGAACCAGATAAACCAACTTTTTTCTACTCTGATGAAAAATTAATCTCAGAATTTGAAAAAACTATGAATGACAAAATCAATGTACACAAAGGTGTAATTGCATCTGGCGACACATTTGTTTCTGATATTGAACGAAAAAAAGAAATTCGCAAAACCTTTAATGCGACAGCCGTTGAAATGGAGGGGTGTGCAATTGCTCAAACTTCAACTGCAAACAATGTTCCATTTTTGGTTGTTAGAGCGATTTCAGATTTAGCAGACAATGAGGCTGGAAAAAGCCACGCATTTGTCGAAGAAGAAATGGCAGAAGTTTCAAGTTCTGCAATCGAAAATTTGTTAAAAGAATTGGCAAAATAGTTTTGCAACAACGTTTTTAATGAAATTTTCACTGGCTTAAGGAAGTATAAATGAAAAATCTATTATGCTACGGCGACTCAAATACATTTGGATTTAACCCTGTTGACGGTTCACGTTTTGATGAAAAAACTCGTTGGACTGGAATTTTGCAAACTAATTTGAAAGAACATTACAACGTAATTGAAGAGGGTGCAAATAACAGAACAGGCTTTGTTAATAACCCTGCCGGATTTTTGTATTCGGCTCATAGACATTTTCCAAAAACAATAACAAAGTTGAAAGATGTCGATATTTTAATTCTTTCGATTGGCACAAACGACTTGCAATTCCAATATAACATAGGATTTAACGCAATTGAAAAAGGTTTAGAAGAATTAATTTTGATTGCAAGGGATAACGCAAACAGAGTTATCTTAATTCCGCCTGTAATCTTGAATGAAGATATTTTCAACGGATATTTTAAAACAATGTTTGACGAAACAAGTATCGGAAAATCTAAAAAAGTTGGAAGAATTTATGCAAAATTAGCAAATGTTTATAACTGTGATATTTTTGATATCAATAAATTTACAACTCCATCACCTGTTGATGGTTTGCATTATGACGAAAAATCTCACAAACTTATTGCAGATAAATTGACAGATTTTATACTTGAAAGGGAAAATAGTGAATCATAATAACGAAAATATTCAATGGCGAGAATCAAGTTTCAAGGCGATAATACCTTTTATCGTGTTTGTAATTTTCTATTTTGGATTTTCTTTGTGGACAAAAGATTTTTCAAAAGTTCCGATGACAGTTGCTTTTATTATTTCCTCAGCAACAGCACTAATCTTGAACCACAAGGAAAAATTACATAAAAAAATCGAAATCTTTGCACTTGGCATGGGTAACAAGGACATTATGATAATGTGTTTGATATTCATTCTTGCAGGGGCTTTTACGGCAAGTGCAACGGCAGTTGGCGGAGTTGAAGCAGCGGTTGAAATTGCTCAACAATTAATCCCTGCCAGATTTATGGTTTTGGGTTTGTTTGTAATCTCTGCATTGATTTCACTTGCGATAGGTACATCTTGCGGAACAATTGCGGCTATTGTGCCGATTGCGGTTTCAATTTCACAAACTTTTGGGATAAATCCGTCGTTTGTTTTGGGGGCAACCGTTGGGGGTGCGATGTTTGGCGATAATATGTCTTTAATTTCTGATACAAAGATTGCTGCAAGCCGTACTCAAAACGTAGAAATTAGAGATGAAATGCTTTATAACCTGAAAATTATTACAGTTCCGGCGATTTTATGCCTTATTTTATACTCATTGCCTATTTTTGCAAGTTCAAACTCAACCGTATCTGAAATTACATTGAATTTTCAAAATTATATAAAAGTAAGTCCTTATATTTTGCTTTTAATCCTTGGTATTTCTGGGATTAACGTAATGTTTTTACTTTTGTTAGGTACAATTTTAAATACAATAATTGGAATTTCTTATGGAATGTTCAATATTTTTGATGCTTTTGGATATATCGGCGACGGTACAACAAGTATGGCTCCGACTTTGATTGTTGCAATGCTTGCAGGCGGTTTGTTGCTAATGGTTAGATATAACGGCGGTATTACTTATATTATTAAAGAAACAGGTCGTTGGATTAAGGATAATAAAACTTGCGAAGTCGGTATTTGCTTTTTGGTTGGTATAATAAACTTGTTTACGGCGAATAATACTGTTGCTATTATTACTTCAGGCTCTATCGCAAGAGAATTGTCTGAAAAATATGAAGTGAACCCAATCAGAACGGCAAGTTTACTAGATACAACATCATGCGTTGTACAAGGTATGATTCCTTATGGGGCTCAAATTTTGATTGCAACAAACTTGGCATCATCAATCGGTGTAAGTTCATTTATGATTTTAAAGGGCATGTTCTATCCTGCATTGATGTTCTTAGGCTTGATTGCTTCTGTTTTGACAACAAAAGTTGTAAAAAATAAATAGTATTATTAAATTTTAGAATTGAAAATTTTGTTTAGTACGTGTTTTAAAAATTGACACGAAATTAAGCAAAATACAATTTTTAATGTCAATTTTGGGTAAGAGATAACAATAGATTCCCACCAAATTAGAAAAATTATAACGGCAGTAATAATAAAATCAATCAAAAAGGGTTTGTCATATTCTAAATTAACTCTCCAACCATAATATGTCAAAATTAGTGCTAACACGTATACGTAAATGTAATTTATAGCATCTAACTGTTCAGTTGAATAATTGTGAAAATTAAAAAACTCTAGCATAAAACCTCAAGAATAATTATATAGCAAAAATAATCAAGAATTTTCTTGGTTATCAGATTTAGTCGAAATATTTATATTTATGCTATATTAGAGTTATGATTTTTAATTCAATATTATTTTTAATGGTTTGTAGCATTATTTTTGCAATTTATTACACAAAAAAACAAAAAATTATTGATAAGTATGGTAAACCAATTGATTTTTTAACTGTATCAAGT
>CAVFCO010000058.1:0-5627 GCA_963620955.1 Alistipes senegalensis
ATCCTAAAGCAAGAACTGATTTTACAGCATAAACAAGTGATAGACGAGCAAGAGTTGTCTTTTTGTCGTCTGTAATTACTCTTGTTGCATTGTAGAATGAGTGGAAATCTGCTGCCAATTCTTGAACATATCTACAAATTGTGTAAACAGTTCTGTTTTGAGCAGAATTTACAATTGCAGATTTAAATTCTTCCAATTTCAAGATTAACTTTTTAGCATTTTCAACTTCATCAGTCAAAAGAGTTTTGTCAAAAGAATTAATCAAATTATCTAATTCTTCTTTTGTCAAAGGTGCTTTGTGAGTTTCGCCAGTTTGAGTGTCAACTCTATCATTTACGGCTTTTCTCAAAATTGAACAAGCCCTTGCATGTGCGTATTGAACGTAGAATACAGGGTTTTCGTCTGTTGATTTTTTTGCTAATTCAATATCAAAATCTAAAGTATTATTGATATCTCTCATACACATCCAAAAACGTGTAGCATCAACACCTACTTCTTCAATTAAATCATCAAGAGTAATCATATTTTTACGTTTACCCATTCTTGTTTGTTCACCATTAACAACAAGGTTAACAAGTTGACCTAAAAGAACTTCCAATCTATTTGGGTCATAGCCTAATGCTTCAATTGAGGCTTTTACACGTGCAACATAACCGTGGTGGTCTGCACCCCAAATATTGATTAAACGGTCAAAACCTCTGTCTAATTTGTCTTTATGATATGCAATATCTGCTGTTAAATATGTGTTTGAACCGTCTGCTTTTTTGATAACTCTATCTTCATCATCGTCGTAATCAGAAGATTTGAACCAAATTGCACCGTCTTTTTCGTACAATTTACCACTTTCTTCAAGTTTTTTATAAGATGCTTCAACTTTACCAGAGTTATGTAAATCAAGTTCTGAATAGAATTTGTCAAAATGAACTCTGAAATTTTCTAGCAAGTTTCTTTGTAAACGTTCCATTTCTTCTTTTGCATAATCAGACAAGACTTTCACATCTTCAGTGTATTCGTGTTCTGACAAGAATTTTTTAGCAACTGGAATTAAATATTCTCCTGGGTAGAAATTCTTTCTTTCTTTTTCATCTGTCGGAAAATCAACGTTTTCGCCTTTTTCTTGTTTCAATCTGATCAAAAGAGAGTTGCCTAATTTTTGAATTTGAGAACCAGCATCGTTAATATAAAATTCTTGGTAAACATCATGTCCGTAGAATTTTAATAGATTTGCTAAAGCACTTCCCATTGCAGCCCATCTACCGTGTCCAATGTGGAATGGACCTGTTGGGTTTGCAGAAACATATTCTAAATTAATTTTTTCTGTTTTAACATTTTCTGGTCTACCGTAATTTTCACCTTTTTCAAAAATTTCGGCAATTGCATCAACCAATATTTCGTTTCCTGCTTTAAAGTTAATAAAACCACCAACTACAGATATTTCGTAACCGTTTTTACTCAAATTTTTACAAATTGCTTCTGCAATTTGAGGTGGTGCAATTCTTGCATTACGAGCAAGAGATGAAACATTTATCGCAAAATCAGCATATTCAGCATTTTTTGGTTTTTCTACAGATAAAGTACCCTTTTTATATTCGCTCATTTGTCCTAAAGAATTACTCTTTATTGCAACATCAATAGCATTTTCTACTTCATTTAAAAATAAATCTTTTAACATTTTTCCTCACTTTTTATAATTTTTGATAAAAATATTATAATTCAAAAAAAATATTTAATATATAATAAAATTATGATAAACATTACAGCAACAGTAGATAGAATAAGAGAAATTCTTGAAAATGAATCAAACGCTCAATTATCCGAAGAATTGAATGCCTTTCACTCTGCGGATTTGGCTGATATTTTTCAAGAATTAAAACCTGAAGAACGTCTTGAATGCTTCAATTTGATTGAAGAAGACAAAGCAGCAGATATGATTGAATATTTGCCACCAAATCTTCAAGTTGAAATCTTGGGAGATATCGACACAGACCTTGCTGCAAGAATTATCACAAAACTTCCACACGATGCCGCTGCCGATGTTTTGGGCGATATGGAAGAAGATGATACCGAAGTTTATTTGGAATCTTTACCACAAAAGTTCTCTGAAGAAGTTCGTGAATTGATGAACTACGATGAAGACACTGCCGGTGGTATGATGACGCCTTTGTTTATGAAGGTTACTCCAGATATGACGGTAAAAGAAGTTTTAGACTACATCCGTAATCGAGCAGACGAAGATAACATCGACCTTTATTACGTATACGTAACAGATAAACAAGAACACCTACTTGGGGTTGTTTCACTTAAAAACCTTTTGACTTCTTCATTTAGAACAAAAATCGAAGATTTAATGAATTCTGACATTGTAAAATTACATATCGATGATTATCGTGATGCAATTTCAGAAGTATTTATGAAATACCAATTCGACTCACTTCCAGTCGTTGACCACTACAACCACCTTAGAGGGATTGTAACTTGGGACGACATTCAAGATGCGGTTGAAGAAGAAACTACAGAAGAAATTTACGCATCTTCTGGTATTTCGACAGAAAGTATTGATGAGGACGAAATCCTTGAGGGTAGCATTTTTACATCAATTAGAGCAAGAACTCCATGGTTATTTGTAACCTTAATTGGTGAATTAATTGCCGTAAATGTTGCTAATTGCTATGGAAAAACTCTTCAAGCATTACCTATAATTGCAATATTTATGCCACTTTTGGCAGGTCTTGCAGGTAACATCGGAACACAAAGTATTACGCTTATCGTTCGTGGGCTTTCAACAGGTCAATTAACAATGGCTTCAACTCTTAAACACATCTTAAGAGAAAGCTTTATCGGATTTTTAATCGGTGTATTCTTCGGCGCAGTCGTAATGTTATTCACTTGGGGTTGGCAGCATAATGTAGAACTCGGAATTATCGTTGGAGTTGCAATGGCAATAAATATGGCACTTGCAACCCTTATTGGCACATTAACACCATTTGCTATGAAAAAAATGAATATCGATCCAGCAGTTGCATCAGGTCCTGTAATTGCCACTGCAATTGATGTTTTGGGGTTGGCGGTTTATTTCTCGCTGGCTTCAATTTTCTTGTTAAAAGTGTTGTAAAATTTGTTTACAATACTTAATTTTTCTGCAATTTTTATTGCAAAAATGTTTTATTAATCATGTGTAGTTGTGTCATTATGGAGTAATCTTTTATGGTAAAAGGTATTAATGGAGTTAACAATTCTGGACAATCAGTATTTAATGTTTCTAAATCTGAAAATACCTTTACAAATTCAATTTTTACAGGTAATTCAACTCAACAAACTAAGAAAGATGCTCTCCAAATAGATATGGAAAAAAGACAAAAGGCTCACAAAAAAGCTCAAGCCAAAGTTAATAATGCTTTAGCAAGAGCCAAACAAAATATAGGAGTAGTTGAAACAACTCCAAATGATAGTATTAAAATTAGAGATTTCAGAATGGGTGAAAGTGCCAACAAAAAAACTCCAGTCAAGAGTACTGCACCTTATTGTGCGTCATTTGTTTCGTATTGTTATGGAAATGATACCTCTGCATTTGGATATGAATCCTACACACCTAGTTTAAGAAATAAGGCTCAAAAGGCTGGTTGTTATGTAAACAAAAGTAAAATTGGCACAGGTCAAAATGGTACTTACAAACCACAAAGTGGTGATTTACTCATGTGGATAAACAAAAATGGTAAAGGTGGTCATGTAGGAATAATTGAATCCTGCAAAGTAGCCAATGGAAAAATGTACATAACAACCATTGAGGGAAACACTGTTGCAAAAGGAGAGGCTGAAACAGCAACGACGAAAGCAACTGGTGGTGGACCTGAAGGTGTTATGAGAAAAACCTATACTCTTGATGAATTAAAACAAAACGGCAGAGTTAACGGTGTTGTTCAAATGACAAAATGGCTTGAAAATTCAGCATACAATAGTATGATGTAATATTTTTAAAAAGTATTTTTAATTATTTAATTTGCAAATCTAAAATGCATAATATCGCCGTCTTGAACAACATAATCTTTACCCTCAAGACGCATTAAACCTTTCTCTTTTGCTACTGTATAAGAACCGTCGCAAGCAAGGAAATCTTCGTATGAAATAACTTCTGCTCTGATAAATCCTTTTTCAAAGTCAGTGTGAATTACACCAGCCGCTTGAGGTGCTTTTGTACCTGCAGTAATTGTCCAAGCCTTAACCTCGATTTCACCGGCAGTGATATAAGTTCTCAAATTCAACAAGTGATAAACTGCTTTAATCATTTTTTCAATACCAGAATTTTCAATACCGATTTCAGCCAAATATTCTTTTGCTTCTTCTTGAGAAAGTTCTGCTAATTCTTCTTCAATTTTTGCAGAAATAATAACCATTTCTGCACCGTGTTTTTTAGCATATTCATCAACAATTTTTGTATATTCGTTACCCTTTACAACATCAAATTCTGAAACATTTGCCGCATAAATAACAGGTTTGATACACATTAATTGTGATTGTTTTGCAATTTTTAATTCTTCTTCATCGTCGAACAATTCATCAACATTGATAAATGATGCTTCTGAAAGTTTGTCGTATAGAGTTTGCATAACTTTAACTTCAACTTTTGCTTGTTTATCACCTGAATTTGCAACTTTTGAAGTTTTTGCAATTCTTTTTTCTAAAGATGCCATATCAGCAAGAGCAAGTTCTGTATTAATAATTTCAATATCATCAAGAGGGTTAACTTTTCCTGAAACGTGGATTGTATTTGGGTCATCAAAACATCTTACAACTTGAATAATCGCATCTGTTTCTCTGATGTTTGCCAAGAATTGGTTACCTAAGCCCTCACCTTTGCTTGCACCTTTTACAAGTCCCGCAATATCAACAAATTCAATTGCAGTAGGTACAACCTTTGCTGCGTGAACTAAAGGTTCAAGTTTGTAAAGTCTTTCGTCTGGAACACCAACTACGCCAACGTTTGGCTCAATAGTACAAAATGGATAGTTTGCACTTTGAGCATTTTTTGCACTTGTTAATGCGTTAAATAAAGTTGATTTTCCTACGTTTGGTAACCCTACAATACCTGTTCTTAACATCTTTTTATCTTCCTTTTATTTGTTTTCGTTTACTTAAAAATTATACTACAAACAAAGCGAGTTTTTGGTATAGACATTGATTTTAAAACATGCTAATATTTATTTATGAAAAACATTGATTTAAGTCCATTTGAAAAGGCATTAGCAAGTTTGTTTGAAGTTATTGAAATTTATAACAAAGACAAAACTAATTTAATTGCAAGAGATTCAATGTTTCAAAGATTTGAATACACTTACTCATTAGCCTTAAAAATGATAAAACGATACTTTACAAACGGTGCTTTCGTTTTTGAAAACATTGATAGTATGACATTTAACGAAATGATAAGACAAGCAAACAAAATGGATTTATTGCGTTCAAACCTTGAAACTTGGGATAACTACAGACAAAAAAGAAATTTGACATCTCATACTTATGATGAAAATGTCGCAAAAGATGTTGTTTCTGTTATTGAAGATTTTTCGCTAGAAGCAAAAGTTTTACTAGATAATTTAAAGAAAAAGATTTCTGAATGTTCGGATTAGAAGAAA
>CAVFCO010000059.1:0-2707 GCA_963620955.1 Alistipes senegalensis
GGTCAAGAGTACGACAGAGAACTTTCTTTAAGCGAACTTAATTATATTTTTGATTTTATAAAAAAATTAGATAGAGATACAAAATATTATACAGGTAAACCTTTCAAATTCTACGAAGATAAAATGCATGTTTTGCAAACTTATGTCGAATTTATTGATAAAAACGAGGGTTTTACAAAATGCGATACAACAGACAAAATTCAGTTAGTTGGAAAATTGCCTGAAATTAGCAAAGAAGAAATTGACAAAATTGAAGAAAAAATTCAAGAGGTAATTCATACAGGTAAAGTAGAAGAATTGCTTGAGTTTTGTGATAAAATATAAGAAATTTATGTATTATTTTATGAAAGGATAACAATGCATCAAGAAGAATTTATTGCAGTTGCTTTAGGAGAAAAGAAAGCAGATTTAGTAATTAAAAATGCAAAAATCGTAAATGTTTTAACAGAAGAAATAATTGAAGGTCAAGACGTAGCAATCGTAAACGGTAGAATTGCCGGTGTTGCAGAGGGTTACGAGGGTAATGAAGTAATTGATTTGAAAGGTGCTTACCTAACTCCAGGGTTTATCGACGGACACGTTCACATCGAAAGTTCAATGATGTTACCACACAGATTTGCACAAGCGGTTGTTCCATCAGGTACAACAACAGTTGTAACTGACCCGCACGAAATTTCAAATGTTTTGGGCTTGCACGGTATCAGTTTTATGAGAGAAGCATCTAGAAACTTGCCATTGAGAGTTTATACAATGCTTCCATCTTGCGTTCCTGCAACAGAATTTGAAACTTCAGGCTTTGAATTAAATGCTTATGACTTATCATTATTAATCGACAAAGACTGGGTTTTAGGTCTTGCAGAAATGATGAATTTCCCAGGAGTAATTCACAGAGATAAAAACGTAATGGCTAAAATTGATTTAGCACTAAGACATAAAAAACGTGTTGACGGACACGCTCCACAACTTTCAGGCAAAGAACTTTGTGCATATATTGCAAGTGGTGTAACTTCAGACCACGAATGTACTGACCCTCAACAAGCACTTGAAAAATTAAGACAAGGTATGTACATCATGGTTCGTGAAGGTACTGCGGCAAAGGATTTGGACGCATTAATGCCAATTTTACAACATAATAATGACAGAAAAATCTTGTTTGTAACTGACGACCGCCACCCTGAAGATTTGTTGGTACATATCAGTGGAATGGTTCAAAGAGCCGTTGAACATAACGTAAATCCAATCAAAGCAATTCAAATGGCAAGTTTGAACACTGCTGAATACTTTAAAATCCAAGACTTGGGTGCAATTGCTCCAGGATATAGAGCAGATTTGAACGTATTTGAATCAATGAAAGATTTTTCAAAACCAACAATGGTATTCCAAAACGGTCAAGTTGTTGCACAAAACGGTAAATTGTTGAAATCTTTGGAAGACCTTGTAATGCCAACAACAAGAGGCTCTGTAAACGTTGGTTGGTTGGAAGAAAATTGTTTTGAAATTGAAGCAAAAGGCTCAAAAGTAAAAGCAATCGAAGTAATCCCTCACCAATTGATTACAAAAGAAACAGTTGTGGACGTAAAAGTTGAAAACGGACTTGCAAAAGCAAGTGTTGAAGATGACGTATTGAAAATCTGCGTTGTAGAACGTCATAAAGCAAGCGGAAACATCGGTAAGGGCTTTGTAAAAGGCTTTGGTATTAAATGTGGTGCTATCGCATCTACAGTTGCTCACGATTCACACAATATGATTATTATCGGTACGAACGACGAAGATATGTTCTTGGCACAAAAAGAACTTGTAAAATCTCAAGGTGGTAAAGTTGTTGTAAGAAACGGTGAAATCCTTGCAAAATTACCGTTGCCAATTGCAGGTTTAATGTCAGACAAAGACATCAACTACGTTACAGAAAAATCAGAACAGTTAAATAAAGCAGCAAAAGAAATTGGCTGTGTTGTAGATGATCCATTTATGACAATGGGCTTCTTGTCATTGCCAGTAATTCCAGAAATTAAAATTACAGACAAAGGCATTTTCTCAACAAACGGATTCAAATTTGTTGATATATTTGATTGCGAAACTGCAAACGTGTAGTTTGAAAAATAATTGATAAAAGAAAAAGCGGCGGGTTTTGTTCAACAAAACCCGCCAGATTTTTAATGTATCTAAAAAATTATTTATTTTACGTATGTGTATAATAAATATGAACCGTATTTTTCTTTTTCAATAATTGTTTGTCCATACAATTTGTTCCATTTTTTTAATAAATTAACAGTGGGATTATGTATATAATCATGTGAATAGTAAAACCAATAATAGTTGTTTTTAGGAAAACGATTAAGATGTTCGAAATAAATTTTTTCTCTAAGATTTATATCTTTTACACCAAGAAGTTTAGTATTTCTAATTTCACCGTATCTTAATGGTTTAAACTGATAAATCTGACTATAAACGGCAAATTCTTGAACAGATCCATTGTTATAAATTATTATATCAGTTGGTTTTGCATTTTTTACCAGTATTTGCATGAACTCACGGCTATATTCTCTTTCAAAAAGTGTTTGATTCGTTAAATTTTTAAAATAATTAAAGTTATACTGAGAAAATGATATCAAAGTTAATGTTATCACTATTGTAGAATATAATTTTTTTGATTTTGAAATGTAATTTAAAGGCATTAAAGATAGGATTATCACAAGTGGTATTGTAT
>CAVFCO010000060.1:0-5456 GCA_963620955.1 Alistipes senegalensis
GTTTTGAAGTTTAATAAAAATCTTCCGGAAATTTTGATTGATAAAGACAAATATCAACAAATTATTATGAATTTGGTTGAAAATGCTTGTAAATATTCGACAAAAAATACCGATATTATTGTAAAAACAGATTTTGCAGGCAATGATTTTGTTTCAATAAAAGTTATAAACGAGGGAATTGAAATCAAAGAAGAAGACAAAAAACGTATCTTCGAAAAATTTTCAAGAATTGATAACCCTCTAACAAGAGAAGTTCAAGGAAGTGGTTTGGGTTTATTCATCACTAAAACTCTTGTAGAAACAATGAAAGGAACTATTTCAGTTGAAAGTTCTAACGGCAAAACAACTTTTGAAGTATTAATGCCAATTTGTGATATTGAAAACCAAGCGAGGGCAAAATGTTCACAAAAACATTAATCATAGACGAAAGGAAAGAACTTTCGACAAAATACAGAAAAATACTAGAAGATAACACAAACCATGTTGAAATCATCAAAGAACTTCCAGTGGCTTTGAAATTTATTCAAACAAACGAGCCTGATTTGATAATTATTTCAGATAGTATCGGTGAAAATTTGTGTGATTTTTGCGAAAGATTGAGAGTTTTGACGTATAATATGCGACCAATAATCGTTGCGATGTCAAAATCAGCCGAAACTTCAGACAGAATAAAAGTTTTAGAATGCGGTGCGGACGATTTTATTTCAGAACCAGTTAACGCAGAAGAATTCAAAATCAGAATTAAAGCCCACATCAGACGTGAATACGAAACAAATTTAGACGCAAGAACAAAACTTCCAACAAAAAAATACTGCAAAAAGGCGGTAAAAAGAGCATTGGCAGGCAATAAACCTTGGGCTTGCTTAATGACAGGCATAGAAAATTTTTACAGTTACAAAGAAGCCTATACAGAACTTGCTTCAAACAAAATGATTCAAACATTCGGTGCGATAATCAACTCAGCCTTAGATGAAAATGATTTTTTAGGAATGGTATCAGATAGAGATTTCTTTATCGTTACATCACCAATGAAAGTCGAAAAAATTGCATCATTTATAACCTTTGCTTTTGAATCTGTAAAAAACAAATTTTACTCTGAACACGACCTTGAAAGAGGTTATATGATGATTAGAGGTGGAGAATTTGCAGAAAAACGTTGTGAATTTGTTAACGCAACCACAGGCGGAGTAACCAACGAAACTAAACATTTCCAAAGTGAAGACGATGTTTTACACGAATTAATGCAAGCCTACAATATGGCGAAAAAGAAAGATACTTCGTCATATTTAATTGAACGACCTCAACTTTCAGGCAAAGATTCAATTATTCAACAAGAATTTAACAACAGAGTTGTCGTTATAGAAGAAGACAATGCAATGGCTCTACTTTTGACAACAACTTTAGGGTTAAAAGGATATTCCGCAGAAAAATTTGAAAAATTAGAAGAAATTCAAAACTTCAATCCTGCACTCGTAATCCTTGATACAGGCTTAAAAGAGGATATTTCTGCTCTAAATATTTGTAAACAAATTAAAAAAGCAAATTCAAAAATAAAGGTTATTACAACATCAATTTACCACAACAAAGAGCAAATAATGAATGCAGGCTCTGATATTTACCTACCAAAGCCTTACAACATAGATACATTAATTAATTGGGCTGAATCAGCAATCAAAGAATTTAATAATTAAACTATTTATTTTCTTCGACTAAAGCCTCAACTTTTTCAACCATAACTTTTTCAAGATTTTTGCATTCGTCTTCTGTTTTTGCTTCAAATCTCAAGGTGAATACAGGTTCTGTATTACTTTGTCTGATAAGTGCAAAACCTCCGTCAAAAACAATTCTCATACCGTCAAGAGTTATAACGTCTTTGATTTTTGAGCCAAACATATCAGGATTTTCGTTAACATATTTTTTAAATTGTTCCAAAACAGTTTTTTTCAATTCATTTGGACAAGTTAGACGATATTCATTAGAAGTATAAATTTTTCTGAATGGTTCTAACAAATCTTCAACCTTGAACGATGGATTTTGTTTTTTCTTGTTTGAAACAATTTCAATCATTCTACAACCTGCATAAACAGCATCGTCAAAGCCATAATATCTGTCTTTAAAGAAAGTATGACCACTCATTTCACCGCCTAGAACAGCATTAACTTCTTTCATTTTTGCTTTAATGTAGCCGTGACCTGTTTTACACATAATTGCTTCTGCACCGTTGTTATTAATTTCGTCAAAAAGAACTTGCGAACATTTAACTTCAGAAACAATTCTTGGAACAACTCCAGTATCTTTGTATTTTTCAATAACATCTAAAGCGTAAATCAAAAGTAATTTATCGCCAGACATTGGATTACCTTTAGAATCAATAACACCAATTCTGTCGCTATCGCCATCAAACGCAATGCCGAAATCGGCTTCATTTTCAACAACCGCTTTTTGAATAGATGCCAAAGTTTTTAAATCACTTGGATTTGGGTGATGGTTTGGAAATCTTCCGTCAGGATTTGAGAATAACTCAACAACTTCGCAACCTAAAGAACGATATAATGACGGAGCAACAACACCACCAGTACCATTTGCACTATCAACAACAATTTTTACACCCTCGCCAATTCTACCAAAGTTAAGTTTCATAACTTCAATATAATCAGGGATTAAATCATATTCGACTTTTTGTCCAAAAGTGTGTGATAATAAAGATTCTTTTGAAACTTCTGCAACTATTTTCAATAATTCTTGAATTGGTTTTTCATCTAATAATTGACCGTTATGAGTCATTTTTAAACCATTGTATTGGCTAGGGTTATGACTTGCAGTAACAATTAACGCACCGTCAATGTCATTTCCGTCTGTTACGTTAGTGTTTACACCAACAACATCTGAATAATAACCGATAGGAGTAGGAGCAAGTCCTAAATCAACAAGATTTGCACCGGCCGAAGTAACACCTTGAATTAAAGATTTTACAAGTGCTGGGGAATGGTTTCTCGCATCTCTGCAAACCGTAATCCACAAATCTTTTGGCTCTTTACCTGATTCTTTACTAATATATTTTACATAGGCCTTACCTACAAAGAAATATAATTCCTCTGTTACGTCTTGACCGTATACACCTCTAATATCATTTTTGCCAAATGCGTTATCCCATTTTGTTAACATTTAACTTCCTCCATTTTTTATATATAATAGTAACATAAAAATCAGTTAAAATGGGATTATGAAAAAATTTTTAGATAAAATTGCAAACGAACAAGCCTTTGCAGGATATGTATTCATTCTTCCTGCACTAATTGGTACTCTAATTTTCATTATAATTCCTATTTTTTGCTCGTTTGGTTTAAGTTTTGCAAAATGGGACTTGTTAAACCCTATTGAATTTGTTGGTTTAGACAATTACAAGGCAATTTTTACAGAACCTGTTTTGATAAAAATTTTGATTAATACTTTTGTATACGCAATCGCAACAACATTTTTCGGAGTTTTAATCCCTCTAATTCTTGCATATATTTTAAACAACAAAATCAGAGGGTCTGAATTTTTTAAAACTGCATATTTTTTACCATTCATTACTCCAATGATTGTAATTGGTATCATTTGGGAATGGATTTTTGACCCTAATATCGGAATTTTAAACCAAGTTTTGAATATTCACATAAACTGGCTTTATGACACAAATTTTGCCATGCCAGCATTGATAATTGTTTCAGTTTGGAAACTTATCGGATACAATATGATAATCTTTCTATCAGGGTTAAGTACAATGAACAATGACCTTTTAGAAGCCTCAAAAATTGACGGTGCAAACGAATATGAAACATTTAAGTACATTTCAATACCACTTCTTTCGCCGACAATATTTTTCGTTGTAATTATTACTGCGATAAGTTCGTTCCAAGTGTTTGATTTAATTTTTGTAATGACTCAAGGCGGACCTTTGGACAGCACAAATGTTTTGGTATATTCTATTTATAAGAATGCTTTTGAATATTTTAACGTAGGAAAAGCAAGTGCGTTGGCATACGTGCTATTTGCAATAATCTTGGTACTTACGCTATTTCAATGGCATATTCGTAAGAAAATTGTATATTTGGAGAATGAATAATGAAAAAAATAGTTTTAATTCTTGCTTTATTAATTGGTAACATCTGCTTTGCAAGTGAAGTTATGATTTTGCACACAAGCGATACTCACGGAAGAATTTCACCTATTGAATACAATGGAGTAAAAAATATGGGTGGTTTTTCAAAACGTGTAAATTTCTTTAACGACGTAAAAAAACAAAATAAAAACGTATTATTACTAGATAGTGGCGATTATTTTCAAGGCTCAATTTATTACAGAATTGATTACGGTAAACGAATTGCAAAATTGCTACCAGAAATTAAATACGACGCAATCGCACTAGGCAACCACGAATTTGACAACGGAACAACAGTTTTAAAACATAATATTAAAAATTCAAAAACTCAATTCTTATCAGCAAATGTACATTTTAAAGACAGATACCTAAAAAAAGCAGTAAAACCATATATCATAAAAGAATTTGACGGAGAAAAATTTTTAATCATAGGTGTTACAACTTCATCTCTTGCCAATCTTTCAGACTCAAGCAATATCACTGTAACAAGTCCTATTAATGAAATTAACAAAATAATAAAAACTGTAAAGTATGATAGATTAATAATCCTTTCTCACTGTGGATTAGACGAAGATAGACAAATTGCAAAAGCAATTCCTACAATTGATTTAATTCTTGGCGGACACAATCACTACTTCTTCCAAACAACAGAATACGTAGGAAGTGTTCCAATCGTTCAAGACGGAGAATTTGGTGTAAGAGTTGGCGAATTGAAATTCGACAAAAAATTAAAATCTTACACTTACCAAATGATGGCACCAAACATGATTTCTAATGCCGAAATCGACAAAAAAATTGCAGAAATTGACCACCATATCAAAAAAGTTACAAGCGAAGTAATTGCAACAAGCCAAGTAGTTTTGGTAGGAAAACAAACAACAATTGAGCATAACCAAACAAATTTGGGCAAATTAGTTTTAATTTCAATGACAAAAGCATTCCCAGAATACGATGCGGTACTCACAAATTCAGGCTCTATCAGAATAAACAAGAATTTCAACGGAAACATTACTTACGCAGATGTTTTAGAAATATTACCATTTGACAACGATATCGTTTTAGTTGAAATCCAAGGAAAATACTTAAAAGAAGTATTAAATCACGGTCAACAACAAAACCGAAGATATTTGCAATATTACGTAAAAGATAGCAAAATCGACGACAATAAAATGTATAAGGTTATAACAAACTCATACGTTGCACAAGGAAAAGACGGTTACAGCAGTTTTGAACACGGAACTGTTGTTAAAAGAATATCTGTTCCACCGACAAAACTTTTAATAGAAACTTTGAAAGAAAAACAAGTTATAAC